>JALRBB010000509.1 GCA_023257915.1 Quisquiliibacterium sp.
CGGGACCGACGGTCGATCAACGCAGGTTGTAGAAGGCTTCGCGCCCCGGATACGCCGCCGTATCGCCGAGATCTTCCTCGATGCGCAGCAACTGGTTGTACTTTGCGATGCGATCGGTTCTGCTCATCGAGCCGGTCTTGATCTGCAGCGCGTTGGTTGCCACCGCGATATCGGCGATCGTCGTGTCTTCGGTCTCGCCGGATCGATGCGAAACCACGGCGGTGTAGTTGTAGCGCTTGGCCAGTTCGATCGCAGCGAAGGTCTCTGTCAGGGTGCCGATCTGGTTGATCTTGATCAGGATCGAGTTGGCGATCCCCTCGTCGATGCCCTGCTGCAGAATCTTCGTATTGGTCACAAACAGGTCATCCCCGACCAGTTGCACCCGGTCGCCGAGTTGGTCGGTCAGCACCTTCCAGCCTTCCCAGTCGTTTTCGGCCATGCCGTCTTCGATGGAAATGATCGGGTACTTGTCACACCAGGTGGCGAGCAGATTGGAGAAATCCGCCGGAGTCAGTACCAGGCCCTCGCCGTGCAGGTGATAGCTGCCGTCGCGATAGAACTCGGAGCTCGCGCAATCCAGGCCCAGCGCGATCTGGCTGCCGGGCTCGTAGCCGGCGCTCGAGATGGCCTCCAGGATCAGCTGGATCGCCGCTTCATGATTGGTGACCGACGGCGCGAACCCACCTTCGTCACCAACCGCGGTGGACATGCCACGGTCATGGATCAGTTTCTTGAGCGCGTGGAACACCTCCGCTCCGTAGCGCATCGCCTCGCGAAAGCTGGGCGCGCCGACCGGAATGATCATGAACTCCTGCAGATCGAGATTGTTGTTCGCGTGCGCGCCGCCATTGATCACGTTCATCATCGGCACCGGCAGCGCCATCGAAGCCGAACCGCCGAAGTAGCGATACAGCTGCAGCCCGGACTCTTCGGCGGCGGCCTTGGCCACCGCCATCGAGACCGCCAGCGTCGCGTTCGCGCCGAGTCGCGACTTGTTTTCGGTGCCGTCCAGATCGATCAGCGTGCGGTCGATGTAGGACTGCTCGGTGGCGTCCAGCCCCATCAATGCCTCGGTGATCTCGGTGTTGACGTTTTCGACCGCCTGCAGCACTCCCTTGCCCAGATAGCGGGACTTGTCGCCGTCGCGCAGCTCGATCGCTTCGCGCGACCCCGTGGAGGCGCCCGAGGGAACCGCGGCGCGGCCCATCACGCCGGACTCGAGCAGCACATCGCACTCGACCGTGGGATTACCGCGCGAGTCGATGACCTCGCGTCCGATGATGTCGACAATGGAGCTCATGGGTTGTGTCGCCTCGTTGAAATCTTGATTGAACTGGTCTGGTGTCGGCGCAGCCGTTTTTCGACGCTGTCTGTCAGTTTGCCGATTCGACGAATCCGGCCTGCTTGACCGCATCGTCGATCGCCACCAGGGTCGCGAGCAGCCGTGCCATCTGGTCCATCGGCCAGGCGTTCGGACCATCAGACAGCGCGCGCGACGGATCCGGATGGGTTTCCATGAACAGGCCGCTGACCCCGGCCGCCACCGCCGCTCGCGCCAGTACCGGCACGAACTCACGTTGCCCGCCAGACGAGGTGCCCTGTCCTCCGGGCAACTGCACCGAATGCGTGGCATCGAACACCACCGGGCAGCCGGTTTCGCGCATGATCGCAAGCGACCGCATGTCGCTGACCAGGTTGTTATAACCGAATGAGACGCCCCGCTCGCAGACCATGATGTTGCGGCCGTCTCCGCCGGCAGCGATCGCTGCCTCGCGCGCCTTGTCGACAACGTTCTTCATGTCGTGCGGCGCAAGGAACTGGCCTTTCTTGATGTTCACCACGCGACCGGCGCTGGCGACCGCATGGATGAAATCAGTCTGCCGGCACAGGAACGCGGGGGTCTGAAGCACGTCGACGACCGCGGCCACGGGTTCGATCTGATCAATTTCGTGGACGTCGGTAAGAACCGGCACACCGATCTGCTCACGCACCTCAGCCAGGATCCGCAGGCCCTCATCGACCCCCGGCCCCCTGAATGACTTGCCAGAACTGCGATTGGCCTTGTCGAACGAAGACTTGTAAATGAAGGGGATGCCGACCGACGCGGTGATCTCCTTGAGGCGCCCGGCCGTTTCGAGCGCGAGCTGACGCGACTCGATGACACAGGGGCCCGCAATCAGGAAGATGCGCTGGTCCAGGCCCACATGGAATCCGCAAACTTGCATGTTCAAGCTGTCCTCAGGCGGCCTCGCGCGTCGCACGCGCCTGTGAATGCGCGATCGCAGCCTCAATATAGGCCTTGAACAACGGATGGCCATCGCGCGGAGTCGAGGTGAATTCCGGGTGGAATTGCACGCCGACGAACCACGGATGGGCGTTGGCGCCGCTTTGCGGCAACTCGGCAATTTCGGTCAAGCCCTCGGTGGGGGTACGCGCCGAGATCTTCAGGCCCGCCTGCACCAGTCGCGGCACATAGTGATTGTTGACCTCATAGCGATGGCGATGGCGCTCGCACACCGAGGTGCCGTAGATGCTTGCTGCGATCGATCCGGCTTCAACCGGGCAACGCTGCGCACCTAGGCGCATCGTGCCACCAAGATCGGAGCCCGCGTCACGGCGTTCGATGCGACCGTCATGATCGACCCACTCGGTGATCAGGGCGACCACCGGATTCACGGTGGCTTGATCGAACTCGGTGCTGTTTGCCTCGTGCAAACCGCAAACATGCCGGGCAAATTCAATGACCGCCAATTGCATGCCCAGGCAGATGCCCAGGTACGGGATACCGTTCTCGCGTGCATGGCGTATCGCGGCGATCTTGCCTTCGACGCCGCGCCGACCAAAGCCGCCAGGCACCAGGATCGCGTCGAAGCGGTTGAGCGACGCGAGCGCATCAGCGCCATTGCGCTCGATCTGCTCGGAGTCGATGTATTCGATGCGTACCTTGCTCTGCGTGTGGATTCCGGCATGCACCAGCGCCTCGGTCAGCGACTTGTACGACTCGGTCAGATCGACATACTTGCCAACCATCGCGACGCGAATCTCGCGCTGCGGATGTTCGAGTGCGTCGACAAGTCGGTCCCACATCCGCAGGTCAGCCGGCTTGGTGTCCAGCCTGAGGATGTCGCACAGCAGCGCATCGACATTTTGGTCGTGCAGCATGCGCGGGATCTTGTAGATCGAGTCAGCGTCCCACACCGAGATCACCGAGTCGAGCTGCACATTCGAGAACATCGAAATCTTCGAGCGCTCGTCATCCGGAATACGGCGGTCTGCGCGGCACAGCAACAGGTCGGCCTGGATACCGATCTCGCGCAGCTTTTGCACCGTGTGCTGTGTCGGCTTGGTCTTGAGCTCGCCCGCCGACGCAATGAACGGCACCAGCGTCAGGTGCGCGAAACAGTAGTTACCGCGCCCGAGCTTCAGGCTCATCTGGCGCACTGCCTCCAGAAATGGCAGTGATTCGATGTCACCAACCGTGCCGCCGATCTCGACAATCGCGACGTCGGCCGCCTCGGGCGTGCCAACGCCCGCGCCGCGCTCGACGAAGGCCTGAATCTCGTTGGTGATGTGCGGAATCACCTGCACCGTGCGCCCGAGATACTCGCCGCGGCGCTCCTTGCGGATGACCGAGTCGTAGATCTGACCGGTGGTGAAATTGTTGAAACGGCGCATCTTGGCGCTGACGAAGCGCTCGTAATGGCCAAGATCCAGGTCGGTCTCGGCGCCGTCCTCGGTGACGAAGACCTCGCCATGCTGGAACGGACTCATCGTTCCAGGATCGACGTTGATATAGGGATCGAGTTTGAGGAGGGTGACCTTCAGACCGCGGGACTCGAGTAACGCGGCCATCGACGCGGCAGCGATTCCCTTGCCCAAGGAAGACACCACACCGCCGGTGACGTAGACGAATTTGGTCATGACAACCTGCTGGTAAAGGGAAATTATACCCATTGCCTGCCGCCCGGAAAGTCGTACCCTTCGCCGACCGGGCCCATGCGATCTGCGCGGCGCGGCGTAAACGAGCAGGCCGCCCCCGAGCGCCTGCCCGATATAATCCGGCACGGCATCCAACCGACAGGAACACGCGACATGAGCAAGGTTTACCCAAGCGCCGCAGCCGCGCTGGAGGGCATCGTCAGGGACGGTCAGATGATCGCCGTGGGCGGCTTCGGGCTGTGCGGCATTCCCGAAGCGCTGATCGCGGCGCTGCGCGACTCCGGTGTGCGCGAGCTGACCTGTATTTCGAACAATGCCGGCGTCGACGGCTTCGGGCTGGGCCAGTTGCTTGCCACCCGGCAGGTGCGCAAGATGATTGCGAGCTACGTCGGCGAGAACAAGGAATTCGAGCGCCAGTATCTGGCTGGCGAACTCGAACTGGAATTCACGCCGCAGGGAACGCTGGCAGAAAAACTGCGGGCCGGCGGCTCCGGGATCCCGGCATTTTTCACCCGTACCGGGGTGGGCACCATCGTGGCCGAGGGCAAGGAGATTCGCGAGTTCGACGGCCATCAGTACGTGATGGAGCGCTCGCTCGTTCCGGATGTCTCGCTAGTGAAAGCCTGGATGGCCGACCGGTCCGGCAACCTCGTCTTTCGCCGTACCGCCCGGAACTTCAATCCGAACGTCGCGATGGCGGGCAAGGTCACGATCGTCGAGGCTGAAGTGATCGTGCCAACCGGCGAGATCGATCCCGACCAGATCCACCTGCCCGGCATCTTCGTGCACCGTATCGTGCACAACCCGAACCCCGAGAAGCGCATCGAGCAGCGCACCACGCGCCAGCGCTGAGCCAAGGAGACAGAACATGGCATGGACTCGTGACCAGATGGCGGCGCGCGCCGCCCAGGAACTTCGCGACGGTTTTTACGTCAACCTGGGCATCGGATTGCCCACGCTGGTGGCCAATCATGTGCCGGCGGGCATGGAGGTCTGGCTTCAGTCCGAAAACGGACTGCTCGGCATCGGGCCTTTCCCGACCGAGGACGAAGTTGACCCGGACCTGATCAACGCCGGCAAGCAGACCGTGACCACACTGCCCGGCTCCTCGATTTTTTCTAGCGCCGATTCATTCGCGATGATTCGCGGCGGAAAGATCAACCTGGCGGTGCTCGGTGCGATGCAGGTCAGCGAAAAAGGCGACCTGGCGAACTGGATGATCCCGGGGAAAATGGTCAAAGGCATGGGCGGCGCCATGGACCTGGTCGCGGGGGTTGGCCGGGTGATCGTGCTGATGGAGCACACGGCGAAGAAAAAAGATGGCGGCGAGGATCTGAAGATCCTGTCGGAATGCGCGCTGCCGCTAACCGGGGTCGGCGTGGTCAACCTGATCATCACCGATCTGTGTGTGATCGAAGTGACTGCCGACGGCCTGAAGCTGCTCGAGCTGGCGCCCGACGTCAGTCTTGACGACGTGGTCAGCCGAACCGGCTGCAAGATCGATACCGCCGCATTGGCCTGAGGCTGCGGCGGACCGGTCACCCTTGCGTGCGACGCAAAGGTGATTCAGATCAAGTAATTAGCGCGAAGAACACCCCCATCGGCACACCGACGATCACGAAAGTGATCGCTACGGCCAGCGTGGTGACAGTCAGACTGGCCTCATTGACGACGGCCGCCGGGGCTGCCGTGTCGGATGTCGTCTGGACATCTTGTGCAATCGCAACGCTCTGGCTCATCGCATTAACTCCTTGCGCGGAAAAACCCGGCCCTGCAACGGGACCCATTCCCGTTCGGACCAACCCACCGGAATGCCTCCGGCTTGCTCGAACGGATTCGCACTCCGCCGGCCTTCGCCGCGGGGTTTGGTGAAATCCGTCCTTCAAACTCGATGCTCTGGACCATGGCCGACCGGCAGGCCAGACTTGCGTGGACGCGGCCCATCAGTGCGCCCCCCGATCGACCTGTCCGTTTGACAGCGCCACTTGCGGCTCGTCTTGAGGCGCCGCACTGAACGAGAACCGGCTCGCGAGCTTGTCGAACCAGATGTAGAGCACCGGCGTCAGGTACAGCGTCAGCACCTGCGAGACCATCAGGCCGCCGACAACCGCCAATCCGAGTGCCATGCGGGTATCACCGCCTGCGCCGTAGCCGATCGCAATCGGCAGCGTGCCGGCCAGCGCGGCCATCGTAGTCATCATGATCGGGCGAAAGCGCACGATGCAGGCTTCGTAGATCGCATCGTGCGCCGACACGTTGCCATGGCGCCTCGCCTCGATCGCGAAGTCGATCATGATGATCGCGTTCTTCTTGACGATGCCAATCAGCATGATCACGCCGACGAACGCATACAAGTTCAGTTGCATGTCGAATACCGCCAGCGTGGCGAGCGCACCAACGGCGGCTGAGGGCAGACCCGACAGGATCGTCAGCGGATGAATGAAGTTCTCGTACAGGATGCCGAGCACCAGGTAGATGACCAGGATCGCCAGAACCAGCAGCCAGCCCATCCCCTTGAGCGAAGACTCGAAGGCCTTTGCGGTTCCCTGCAGACTGCCAGTCACGCTGACCGGCAGTCCCATTTCACGCTCGACCGCACGAATCCTGTCGACCGCAGTTCCGAGCGCAACGCCATTGGACAGATTGAACGAGATCGTCACGGCCGGCAGTTGCCCCAGATGTCCGATCGTCAGCAGCTGCGACTTGCGCTCGAACGAGGCGACCGCATCGAGCGGCACCAGCTTGCCGCCAGACGAGCGCACGTAAAGACGAGACAGCGAGGAAGGGTCTTGCAGGAAGCCGGACTCCAGTTCAAGAATGACCTGATACTGGTTTGCAGATCCGTAGATTGTCGACACCTGGCGCGAGCCGAACGCATTGTTGAGCGCATCCTGCACCTGCCCCATCGTCAGACCAAGCGGCGCCAGTTTTTCGCGATCGACCGTGATCGCAACCTGCAGGCTGCGATTGTTCAGGTTGCTGCCGACATCCTGCAGCTCTGGCAGCGTGCGGAACTTCCGGTACAGCCGGTCGGCCCAGTCGGCGACCTCGTCGAGCGCAAGCCCCTGCAAGGTGTACTGATACTGGGCCTGAGTCAGCTGACCGCCGATATTGATCGGCGGCGGATTCTGGATAAAGACCCGGATACCGGGCACTGCAGCGACCTTGCGACGCAGTTGCGCCACCACCTGATCGGGCTTCATGGCGCGCTGGTCGGTAGGCTTGAGCTTGATGAATACGGTGCCGCTGGCGGCCGTCGGGCGCGGGCCACCGGCGCCTACCGATGAATTGACCGACTCGACATTCGGATCGGCACGCAGGATTTCAACCACCTTGGCCTGACGCTCGACCATCGCTTGAAACGACATGTCCTGCGCACCCTCGGTGAACGCGATCAGACGACCGGAATCCCCGCTCGGCAAAAATCCCTTGGGTACCTGCGAGAACAGCCAGACCGAGCCGGCAATCGTGGCCAGGAAGGTCAGCATCACGAACCACTGGTTGCGCAACGACCACTTCAAGGTCCAGTCGTAGCCATCGCGCCAGGCATCGAAGGCACGCTCGAGCGCGTTATAGACCGCGCCGTGTTGCCTGCCGTGCGACGAGCGCAGGAATCGGCTGGCCAACATCGGCGTGACGGTCAGCGACACGAACGCGCTGGCGAGAATGGCCGCGCTGATGACGATCGCGAACTCGTTAAGCAGTCGTCCGACGATTCCGCCCATGAACAGCACCGGGATGAACACTGCCACCAGCGCCAGCGTCATCGACACCACGGTGAACGCAATCTCGTTGGACCCCTTGAGCGCAGCCTGGAACGGAGACTCGCCCATCTCGACATGGCGCACGATGTTCTCGAGGACCACGATCGCATCATCGACGACGAACCCGACCGCCAACGTCAACGCGAGCAAGGACAGGTTGTCGATACTGAACCCGAGGAAGTACATCAGGCCAAACGTGACGCCGACCGACATCGGCAGCGCAATCGACGGGATGATCGTGGCCGACAGGTTGCGCAGGAACAGGAAGATCACCAGCACGACCAGCGCACAGGCCAGTCCGAGCGTGAACTTGACGTCCTCGATTCCCTCCTCGATCGACTCGCTACGGTCGTAGAGAACCGAGATGTTGACCGCCTGTGGCAGCTTTTCGCGAAATGCCGGCAACAGCGCCTTGACAGCATTGACGGTCTCGATCGCATTGGTTCCCGGCTGGCGCTGGATCGCCAGCACGATCGCCCGCTCGCCGTTGTACCAGCCACCTACCCTGGCGTTCTCGACGCTGTCCTCGATGGTTCCAATGTCCGACAGACGCACCGGAGCACCGTTGCGGTACACAACGACCAAAGGCCCGTATTGCGCGGCACTTCGCAGCTGACCGTCGGATCGGACCGCCAGGTTCTGGACCGGTCCGTCGATCGAGCCCGTGGGTTTGTTGACATTGCCCTGTGCGAGCGCCGCCTGCACCTCGTCAAGGCCGATTCCCATCTGTGCGAGGCGGTCAGGGTCGACCCGCACCCGGACCGCATATTTCTGCGATCCGTAGACCAGCACCTGAGCCACGCCACTGACGGTGGACAGCTGCTGGGCGAGGCGGGTCTCGGCATATTCGGCAACCTTGTAGGTCGGCAAGGTGGCCGAGCTCAGGGCGACGTAAAACACCGGGAAATCCGCCGGGTTGACCTTGCGCAGTGTCGGCGGCGTCGGCAGTTCGGGCGGCAGCCGTCGGGCCGCCGCAGCGATCGCCGCCTGAACGTCCTGGGCGGCGGCATCGATATTGCGCTTCAGGTCAAACTGAATGGTGATTTGCGTCAGCCCGAACGCGCTGACCGAGGTCATGCTCGAGACACCCGCGATGGTCGAAAACTGACCTTCGAGCGGCGTGGCGACCGAAGCTGCCATCGTCTCCGGCGTGCCGCCGGGCAGGCTGGCGGTGACCTGAATGGTTGGAAAATCGACGTTAGGCAGTTCGCTGACCGGCAGCGAGAAGTACGCAACTGCCCCAAAGATGAACGACGCCACCATCAGCAGCGTCGTCATCACCGGACGCCGAATGCATAGCGTGGGCAGGCTCATGCCGGATCCTTGCCCTCTGCCTTGCCGCCCGCCTTGCCGCTTGATTGACCCGCCGGGGCCTTGCTCCCGGCTCCGTCAGCCGCGCCGACCGGCGTCGCAGGCGCTCCAGACTCGCGTTTTCCGGCATCCGCTGCGGCATTTGCCC
>JALRBB010000052.1 GCA_023257915.1 Quisquiliibacterium sp.
GTCAGCGCCTGACTGTGGCAGCGCATTGCGCCTATCCGCACACAGATGCTCTCGACCGGGATGTGCCCGGCACCAGAAGCGGGCAGACCGAGGATCTTGTTGCACTCGGCATCGCCCTTCCACTCCTCGCGCGAGGAGCCATTACCCAGGTCCTTGTCGATCCACGGAATCAGACTGCCGGCCAGCGGCACGCCAAAATTCTCGGTGGGGAACTGCGCGCCTCGCATCGTCTCGGCGACCCGACGATCGATCTCGAGAATGGCCGAGGCCGGGTCGGCAAGCAGCCCGGCAACCGACGCATGCACCGCGCCCATTTGCGAGATCAGCTCGCGCATGTTCTGGGCACCGGCCCCGGACGCGGCCTGGTAGGTCATCGCGGTGATCCACTCGATGAGTCCCTCGCGGAAAAGCCCGTTCAGACCCATCATCATCAGGCTGACGGTGCAGTTGCCACCGACGAAGTTGCGTACCCCGCCCGACAGAGCTTTTTTGATGACGTCGAGATTGACCGGATCCAGGATGATGACCGCATCATCCTTCATGCGTAGCGTGCTGGCCGCGTCGATCCAGTAACCGCTCCAGCCAGCGGAGCGCAGCTTTGCGAACACCTCGGTGGTGTAATCGCCGCCCTGACATGTGACGATGACGTCCATCTTGCGCAGCGCGTCGATGTTCATCGCGTCCTGCAGCTTCTCTGCGCCCAGTGGTGCGTCGCCACCCACATTGGATGTGCTGAAAAACACCGGCTCGACATGCGCGAAGTCATTTTCCTCGCGCATGCGCTGCATCAGCACCGAGCCGACCATGCCGCGCCAGCCCACCATTCCGACCTTCATCATCACCCACTCCATTGCCCGCACCCTGCCGGATGCCGAGCCAGACAGGGTTGCAGACAACCCTGTTTCATTACCGTTACCCGAGGCGATCGTGCGCGCATGGCGCCGAGCGCCAAACGCTCAGAGCGCTGCGATAACCGCGTCGCCCATTTCCTTTGTACCGATCGTGCGCTTGCCGGCTTCGGCGATATCGGCAGTGCGCAGCCCTTGCGCAAGCACCTTGCGAACCGCCGCTTCGACGCGCTGCGCGGCCTGCTCCTGATTCAGCGAATAGCGCAGCAGCATCGCCGCCGACAAAATTGTGGCCAGCGGATTGGCCACGCCCTTGCCCGCGATGTCCGGCGCCGACCCATGGATCGGCTCGTACATGCCGAAGTTTTTCGCGTTCAGCGACGCAGACGGCAGCATGCCGATCGAGCCAGTGAGCATCGAAGCCTCATCCGACAGGATGTCGCCGAACATATTGCCGGTAACGATCACATCAAACTGCTTCGGGTTACGAACCAGTTGCATCGCCGCATTGTCGACATACATGTGCGACAGCTCGATGTCGGTGTATTCCTTGTGCACATCGGTGACCACGTCACGCCAGAACTGCGTGGTCTCCAGCACGTTGGCCTTGTCCACCGAACACACCCGGCGCGAGCGCTTGCGTGCGGCCTGGAACGCTGCATGCGCGATGCGTCGAATCTCGCTCTCGGTGTAGCGCATCGTGTCGAAGCCTTCGCGTTCGCCGGCCTGGTTGGTGCGCACGCCGCGCGGCTGCCCAAAGTAAATATCTCCGGTCAGTTCGCGCAGGATCAGCAGATCGAGTCCCGCCACCAGTTCGTTCTTGAGCGATGACGCATGCGCCAGTTCTTCGTAGACGATTGCCGGGCGCAGGTTTGCGAACAGGTCAAAGTGTTTGCGCAGGCGCAGCAGGCCCTGCTCCGGACGCTGCGCGCGGGGCAGCGTGTCGTACTTCGGGCCGCCGACCGCGCCGAACAGAATGCCGTCGGCCTGCTCGGCCAGTCGCACGGTTGCCTCGGGCAGCGGATCGCCGCTGGCATCAAAGCCGGCACCGCCGACCGCTGCCTGCTCCATCTCGAAGTGAAGTCCGTCGGAGGCGAGCGCCTTGAGCACCCGCACTGCCTGTTCGGTGATTTCCGGGCCGATTCCGTCGCCGGGCAATACTGCAATCTTCATGCGCGGCCTCCCGCCAGCGTCTTGGTCAACCAGGGTTGGGCCTGCAAACGGCGTGCCTCGTATTCGCGAATGCGGTCGGCCTGACGCAAGGTCAGCCCGATCTCGTCAAGACCGTTGACCAGGCAATACTTGCGAAAGGAATCCACCTCGAACGGATAGGCCTGCGAGCCGTCGACGGTGCGCACCTGCTGCGCCTCCAGGTCGACGATCAGCTCGAAGCCCGGAAAGGCGGCAACGTCGTGAAACAGGCGATCGACCGCCGACTCGGGCAGCACGATCGGCAACAAGCCGATCTTGAAGCAGTTGTTGAAGAAGATGTCAGCGAACGACGGCGCGATGATTGCCCGAAAACCATAGTCTTCGAGCGCCCAGGGCGCATGCTCTCGGGACGAACCACAGCCGAAGTTCTTACGCGCCAGCAGCACCGAGGCACCCTTGAAGCGCGACTGGTTCAGCGCAAAGTCCGGATTGAGCGGACGACGGGAATTGTCCATGCCCGGCTCGCCGCGATCGAGGTAACGCCATTCGTCGAACAGATTCGGACCGAAGCCGGTCCGCTTGATCGATTTCAGGAACTGCTTGGGAATGATCGCGTCGGTGTCGACGTTGGCGCGGTCCAGCGCTGCGACCAATCCGCGATGTACGGTGAATTTATCCATGGTTCCTCGGGCGGCTGACTGGCTGCCGCTTCGCCTGCTGGAAGTCTGTCGAAAATTGCTTGTCGGGGGTCTCAGATGCGCCGCACATCGACGAAATGCCCGGCAACGCCGGCGGCGGCAGCCATCGCGGGAGAGACCAGGTGCGTGCGTCCGCCCGCGCCCTGGCGCCCTTCGAAATTCCGGTTGGATGTGGACGCGCAACGCTCGCCCGGCTCGAGACGGTCGCCGCGATGCTGCACGAGCAGTGCCCCGACGCCGACATCCACATCCTCGAGGTCTTCCCTCGCGGCGAGACCCTGAACCCGATGCGTGGCGACATCTGCCAGATCAATCAGGCACTGCGAGCCTGGGCGACCTCGATG
>JALRBB010000226.1 GCA_023257915.1 Quisquiliibacterium sp.
GCATCGTGTCGTCGATCGGCGCCACGGTGATGCCGTTGCGGGCGAAGATCTTGGCGTCGTATTTGATGTTCTGCCCGATCTTGAGGATCGCCGCGTCCTCGAGCACGGGCCCCAGCATATCGAGGCAGGTGTTCAGCCCCATCTGCCCCTCGGCGAGTGCTACGCCCCCAAAAAGATCGTCGGCAGCCGAGGCCTTATGCGTCAGCGGGATATAGCAGGCCTGCCCCGGCTCGACGCAGTCCGGATAGTCCGGGTGCACCCCGGCACTTGCCCATAGATTGGGATAGACCTGAGCCAATTGCAGGACCGCCGGGAACTCATCGAGCGTCACGCTGATGCACAAGGCACCGTCGACGGCGTTGTCCCGCATACGGGCAAGAATCTGATCGGTCTTTCCAGCGAAATCCGGAAAATCGAGATGGCAATGGGAGTCGATGAACACGGGGTAAATCCTGGGCGCGGTGGCGATCGCCGCGTATCATGGCGGGCAGGCGGATTGCAAAAGAACGGTATCAAATACGAAGTCGGCAGCCACCTGAACCGGGCTTGTCTCAGATCGTATGACTTGGGCGGGTTGACTGCAGCGCTCCGCTGAGCAGGCGCTCGATCGCGATACGGGCCGCCTCCCCCGCCTCACCTTTGGCGAACTGGACGCCGATCCCCTGCTGCCGACCCGGAACGCCGGCCGGGGTGATCCAGCAGACCTTGCCCGGGATCGGCACCTTGTTGGGATCGTCCATTAACGAAAGAATCGCGTAAATCTCGTCACCGAGTTGCGCCTTGCGTGTGGTTGGAATGAAGAGACCGCCACCGTCAATGAAGCGCATGTAGGCTGCATACAGAGCCGCCTTTTCCCGGATCGCCAGTGACATGACGCTGGAGCGCGGTATCTGCTGAGCGCCGGCCATCGCCGCGGGTTGAGTGGCTTTGCCTGCTGCAGTTCGGGTATTCGGTTCATTCATCGCTGGGCCGGCCCCGTCAAAGAAACATCGATCGGTATCGCAATAACGTATCTTCGCAGAATAGGCGCGGATTGAGCGGATGGTCGACACTGGCGGACTGGGTCGCCAGCCAGCGCGAAAATTCGATGATTGCCTCCAGTCCGGTCAAGTTCGCGAGGGTCGCCAGGCGCGCAGATTGCTCCGGGAAGCGTCGAGCATGCGAACCGGCGCGTACTCGCGCGAGATCGGCAACCCAGCCTTGCATCAGTGGTACCCAGGCGCGAGGCGCTACCTGCGACAGCGCCTCGGCCGCAGCCAGCACCGAGGCGTCGGGCAGTTTCGCAAGCGTCGCAACGATCAGCCGGTAGGCGGCGGCCTGTCCAGGATCTGCGAGCGCAGCGGCACGCAAGGGTGAGCCGGCCGCGGCTGCCAGCCAGGCTTGCGCATCGGCGCTCGGAATTCCGAGCTCGCGGCACAACCAGTCAGAAGCCTGTTCCGCCGGTGGCAGGGTCAGCGCATGAATGACGCAACGTGAACGGATCGTCGCAGGCAGGCCGTCCAGCTTGCCGCTGACCAGCAGGAACAGTGTGGCACCAGGTGGTTCCTCGAGGGTTTTCAGCAGCGCATTGGCGGCAGGTACATTCAGGGCATCGGCCGGATCGATCAGTACGACCTTGCGTCCACCCCGGTGTGCGCCGATCGAGACGAACTCAGACAAGGAGCGCACCTGGCCGATTTTGATCTCGGTGCTGGTCTTTTCTTTGCCTTCTTCGTCGTCGCCACCAGGGGTCAAAAGCCGAAAATCCGGATGATTGGCCTGTGAAAACCAGCCACAGGCCGGACATTGTCCACAGGCATCGCCATCGACCTGCGGGGCTTCGCACAGCAGTGCCTGCGCAAGGCGCGTCGCCAGCGCCGACTTTCCGACGCCGTCCGGGCCGACCAGCAACAGCGCATGCGGAAGCTTGTCCCGCAGTCGCAGCAGTGCGGCTAGCGAGGCCGCCAGCCAATCCGGCAGCAAGGGGCGGTTGTCCTGGGGGGAAGATTCAGGAATCGACATACAGTCAGAGAGTTGCGATATCTTGATCGAGCTGGCTGCGGATGGCCTCGATCTCTTGTCGGGAATCAATCACCTGAAACCGATCAGGCGCCTGTGCGACGCGTTGCAGATACGCCGAGCGTACCCGTTCGAAGAATGCGAGGTCTTCGGCTTCGAATCGATCGGCAGCCCGTGCACTGGCTCGTCTGGCCGCAGCAAGCTGCGCAGGAAGATCGAACAGATAGCTGCGATCCGGTTGCAGTGCGCCCTGAACCCAGCGCTCCAGCGCCTCGATCTGGGTGAGGCAACCCCCCCTGCCACCGCCCTGGTAGGCGTAAGTGGAGTCGGTGAAACGGTCGCAGATCACCCAGGTACCGTCAGCAAGCGCCGGGCGGATCAGTTGCTCGAGATGCTCCTTGCGCGCGGCAAACATCAGCAGCGTTTCGGTTTCCATGCTCATCGCCTCACTGAGCAACATGTCGCGCAGGCGCTCGCCGAGCGGGCTACCGCCCGGTTCGCGGGTCACGAGCGTGCGGATATCCCGCTCGCGCAGACGCTGTGCATACCAGTCGATATGCGTACTCTTGCCCGCGCCGTCGATACCCTCGAAGGTGATGAAGCGTCCTCTCATGGTGTCCTTTTCAGCTGAAAGCGGGCAACCGCCCTGTTGTGCGCTTCCAGGTCGTTGGAGAACTCGCTGCTGCCGTCGCCGCGAGCGACAAAGTACAGCGCCTTGATCTGTGCTGGTTGCATCACGGCTTCGATTGCCGCGCGGCCCGGGAGTCCGATCGGCGTTGGCGGCAGGCCAGCCCGGGTGTAGGTGTTGTACGGTGTGTCGGTTTGCAGATCCCGCTTGCGCAGATTGCCATCGAAGCGTTCACCCATCCCGTAGATCGTGGTCGGATCGCTTTGCAGCAGCATACCGATGCGCAGGCGATTGATGAATACCGCAGCCACTTTGTGGCGATCTTCCGCCCGACCGGTCTCCTTTTCGACGATCGAGGCGAGCACCAGCGCCTCGTAAGGCGAGCGAAGCGGCAGTCCTTCTCCTCGTTTTTCCCAGGCGCTAGCCAGCGTTTGCTGCATCAGGCGATAGGCCTGCCTGAACACCTCCAGATCACTGCTGCCTGGCGAAAAACGATAGGTGCTCGGAAAAAACAGGCCCTCCGGGTGCGTCTCGCGCGCTCCGATCCGTTCCAGCAATTGCGCGTCGCTCAGGGAGGCGCTGTCGTGCAACAGCTCCGCGTGGCCAGCGATCCGTTCGCGCAATTGTCGAAACGTCCAGCCCTCGACCACCAGTAACTCGGCAAGCACTGCGTCACCCTTGACCAGCTTGTCGAGCAGTTGTTCGAGGGTCGTCGGAGCCTCGAGCTGATAGACGCCGGCCTTGATCGCGCGCGAATCTCCGCGAAGCTTCAGGGCCACCGCGAGTTGCCAGCGCCTGACCTGCAGACCCGAGGCCTGCATCGCCGCGGTAAGTCCATTCAGAGTGGCTCCCTTGTCGACTTTGAAGCGCAGCGTGCTGGTTTGCATCGGCAAGGGTTTCGCGCGATAGCCATACACGGCATAGCCGATCGTGCCGACCAGCATCGCGACGAACAGGAGCAACAAGGTGAGTCGTTTCATCGAGAGTCCGGCCCTAAGGCCCGTTCCGCCGCTGTGCCGCGGCACTTGCCGGAGAGCGCAAATGCTTAAATACCTTTCGAAAGCTGATTCAGCCCGGCCGGCCAATATAATACGAGGCAAACTACTGACAGCCATGACCACTGACCAGAACCCTAGCCTGTCCCTGTCCGTTGAACCCGCGCCAGGCGCCGCCTTCGATGCGCAGCAGTTCAGCGCCACCCCGAGTGTCGACGCCTACGGTCCGCAAGCCTTGTTCGAACCCTTGTCGAGCGTGCAGATCGCATCCGGCAGCGTCGCGCCGCTGACTGACCTTTCGCTGATCTGTGTCACCGGCAATGACGCGGTCAATTTTCTGCATAATCAATTGACCAACGATGTCGAGCATCTTGATGAGCAGCAGGCCCGTTGGTTTGGCTACTGCTCGCCCAAGGGCCGCTTGATGGCGACCTTTCTGGGCTGGCGTGAGGGTCCGGATTCCATTTCGTTGCTGATCTCAACGCCGCAGGCTGAGCCAATCCGCAAGCGCCTGTCGATGTTCGTGCTTCGGGCGAAGGCCAAGGTTCAGGATGCGAGTGCGAGCAGGATGCTGTTCGGACTCACCGGGGAGCAGGCCTTTGCGGCTCTGAAGGCCCTTGGGATCGATCCGCCGGCGGCGATGGTTCACGCAAGCAACGATGACTGCCACTGCGTCGGTTTGCCATCGGCCAATGTCGATGGGAGCGAGTGTCCTCGCTGGCTGCTCTCGGTTCCGCGCGATCGAGCTGTGCAGATCTGGGAGGCCTTGTGCGCGCGCCTTGCGAAGTCATCAACCAGCGACTGGCGCTGGACCGAGGTGCTTGCCGGCATCCCGCGGATCGTACCGGCAACCAGCGAGCAGTTCGTGCCGCAGATGCTCAATTTCGAGCTGGTCGATGGCGTCAACTTCAAGAAGGGCTGCTATCCAGGCCAGGAGATCGTCGCGCGAACCCAGTATCGGGGAACCTTGAAGCGGCGGATGTTCCTGGGCCATCTCGATGGAGCCGTGCCGGAACCCGGTTCGGACGTTCAGGCGCAAGGTGCTGGCGAGCCTTGCGGCAAGGTCGTGCTGGCTGCGAAATCGCCGCTTGGCGGCGTCGATCTGCTGTTCGAGGCGCAGATCAGTGCGGTACAGGAGCAGCCCTTGTCGATCGGCCAGGCCGTCATCGAATTGAAGTCGCTGCCCTACCCCGTCGTGCTCTGAGCGCGACAGCACCTGCGCCAGGCACTGCGCCTGTCAGTGCATCCGGTCAGTGCGCGATTTGCTCCAGCCAGCCGGATAAATCCGCATAGACGCAGGCCTTGTCCTCATCGCGTTCGTTGAAGGGCTCATGGTGCAAGTCCGGATAGCGGCGAAGTGTGACGAGCGCAGACGAAGCCTGCTCCGCAAATCGGCAGGCTCCGTCCGGGTCGACGATCCGGTCGGATTCCGGCACCAAAAGCAGTGCGGCAATCCTGAGCCGTTGCGCATCCTGGATTGAGCGTTCCGCGGAGGCGAACATCCAGCGGGCAAGCCGCGCGCAGATTTTCGAGTGCACCAGCGGGTCGCTGCGATAGTCTGCGACCACCTGTGGGTTATGCGACAGCGCGGCCGGATCCAGACCGCTGGCGACGGCAACAGCAGGGGCAATCCGCCCCATCACCGCCGACAAGCTGCGTTCCCACAGCCTAAGGCGGAATCCGAGTGCCGGGGCTGACAGGATCAGCCCGCGCAAGCGCGTGTACGGATCGAGCGCAAGTTCGGCTGCGAGTGTCCCGCCCATACTCTGGCCGAACAAAATCGGTGGGCTGCCGCAAGCGTCAGTGAAGGCAGAAAGCTGAAGCCTCGCATGTTCGAGCAACTGCGAGTCGCGCTGGATTACGCCACGTGCGCCGCTGCTGCGGCCATGTCCGACGTGATCATGCGATCGAACCCACCAGCCGCGCGTCGCGAGCCAGCGTGCCAGCGCTTCGTGTCTGCCGCTATGCTCGCCATGTCCGTGCAGCAAGTAGACGGCGCCGCGCGGATCGCCCGACGGTCGCCAGTCGCGTTCCAGCAGCCTGGCTCCATCGGGCATCTGGCGATGCTGTTCGCTGGCCTCAATCGGTGAGGGCTCGCGCAGCTGTCGTGCCATCTTCTGGTGCGGGATGCCAACTTCATCATAGGGTGAGCCCTCGGCGATGAAGCCGTGCCTTTCGTAGAAGCTCGCGACATAGCTCTGGGCACTGAGCTCAAGCCGCAGGTCTCCGCGAGCCCTGGCTGCATTGACCAGATGGGTCAGGATCTGACCGCCGATGCCATCACGCCGATGCGGCGCGAGCACCGCCATGCGCCCGATATGTCCGTCGGGCAGAAGGCGTCCAGTCGCGATCGGCACCCGCTCCAAATAGGCAACGCAATGCAGGCTGCGTGGATCCCAGCTATCCCATTCAAGCTCGGCCGCAATGCCCTGCTCTTTCACAAAGACTTCGGTGCGCACTGCACCCGCATCGGCGCCAAGCTGCTCCCAGCGTCCGGTTACCACACGAACCGACATCAGCGGCCCTCCTGATGGCGCTCGGGCCAGAAAGCCGACTGCAGCGCCGCGCAGGCCTGGGCGTGCGCTTGGCGAGCCTTTGGCACGAAGCCGCCGTGCTGGAAAAACGCATGAATCATGCCTTCGTAGACGACGCTGGTTGCCGGCACGCCGGCGCTGCGAAGCCGCTCGGCGTAGCTCAGTCCTTCGTCGAGTAGCGGATCGAATTCGGCCAGCGCAATCCAGGCCGGCGCCACCCGCGCCAGGCTAGGCGCCATCAACGGAGCAAAGCGCCAGTCGTCGCGATCAGCGTCCGAGCGCAGGTATTGCGAAAAGAACCACTGAATCACATCGGCGTCGAGCAAATAGCCATGTGTCAGCCGCTTGTGCGATTCAGTGTCCTGCCAGGAGCACAAGCCCGGGTAGATCAGCATCTGCAGCACGAGCGGCATCCCGAGGTCACGCGCATGCAGCGCGCATGCGGCCGCCAGGGTGCCGCCAGCGCTGTCGCCACCCACCGCGATACGCGCCGGATCGACCCCGAGTGACAACGCCTCGCGATCGAGCCAGGCGAGTGCATCGAAGGCGTCATCCGCGGCCGCCGGAAACTTGTGCTCCGGCGCGAGCCGGTAGTCGAGCGAATACACCAGACAGTCGCCGCCCCTCGCAAGCACCCGGCATAGCCGGTCGTGGGTCTCGATCGAACCGACCGTGAAGCCTCCACCGTGAAAAAACATCAACGCCGGCATTGGTTCTGCCCAGCTATGCTCGCGCGGCGCGTATTGACGTACCGTTAGCGTCCGACCTGGCAGCTCGAGCGTGAGATCGCTGACATCGTGCATTGGCAGCGGAGCAACGTCGACAGTGACGATCGCCTTCTGATAGGCGATCCGGGCCAGCTGCGCTCCGAGAATCGGGAACGGCGGAGTCGAGCTGCGATGCGCTCCATAGAGAATTTTCTCAACCTGTGCGTCCAGCGGCATCGAAGGCTCAAGCCTGCAAGAAGCGCTGGATCGACGCGCAGACCTGTTCCGGATACTCATGGACCAGCCAGTGCGATGCCTGCGGAAAACGCTCGATCCTCAGGTCATCGACCAAGCGCTCGAGCCCCTCAAGCAACACCGGGCGCAGCGCAGAGTCTGCTTCACCCCAGATCACGAGCGTCGGAACCCGGACGCGGAAGTGTCGTTCGTCCAGGTTCAGGCGCGAGACGCCGGGCTCTGTATCGGTCGGCGGATGCATTGGAGAGGCACGGTAGTAATTCACCCCGCCCGTCAGTGCGCCAGGTTGTGACCAGGCCTCGTGATAGCGGGCGCGGGTTGCCGAATCGAACCAAGCACCTTTGCTCTCGGCGACGAAAAAACCGTCAAGCCTGGCGAAATCGTCAGCCGACAAGCGCTCCTCGCTTCCAGGCCGGCGCAGCCAGTTCATGTACTGGCTTGCTTGGCGCTGTTCGGGGTCCTCGAGCAGTGCACGCGCAAAGGGGATTGGGTGCGGCGCATTGAGGATCACGAGCTTGTCGATCAAGTCGGGGCGCTGGCTGGCCAGTCCCCAAGCCAGCGCACCGCCCCAGTCGTGCGCAACGACACAGGCTTTGCCGCCGCCAAGCTGTTCGATCAGGGACACCAGGTCGCCGATCAGTGCGTCAGCCCGGTACTGCGCGGCGTCGGCCGGGCACGACGAGCGGTTGAATCCGCGCAAGTCGGGTGCCACGACCTGCCAGCGCTCGGCAAAGGCTGGCATCACATGCGCCCACGCAAACCAGAACTCCGGGAACCCGTGCACCAGCAACAAAAGCGGAGCATCCTTTGCTCCACAGCGGGCATAGTGCAGCTTGATGCCTGGTGCAACCGTGCAATAGTGACCGTCTTCGATCATGCAAGCCTCCGCTTATCGGCCCGATGGAGCCAAGCCTAGCGGGCGTGAGCGATCCTGCACCTCCCCGCCCGCCGCAGACTCAGGCGTCGAAACCGGGATTGACCCGCTGCAGTTTGCGCAACAGCGGCGGCCAAACCAGGGCTTCGACACCGCCCGAGGTCGATGCGACGCGGACGTTCTGGCGCACCGTCTCGAAGACCTTTGGCTCGATCATCTGCAATTGCGCACCGCCAGACTGAGCCGCGATCTGGACACGGCAGGCGTTCTCCAGCGTGTACATCCGCAAAAAGGCGTCAGCAACCGTCGGTCCGACGGTGAGAAGCCCGTGGTTGCGCAAGATCATCGCGTTGTTGCGACCCAGATCACGTGCCAGACGCGGACGCTCGTCATCGTTGACGGCGATTCCTTCGTAGTCGTGATAACCGATCCCTTGCGCCTGATCATCGGCGCCGGCGTTCAGGCTCATGCCGCTGAGCGCCACGCTCGCCTGCTGCGAGATCGGCAGCAAGCCTTGCGTTTGCGCCGATACCGCGACCCCGGCCACCGTGTGGGTGTGCAGCACACAGAGCGCGTCTTCGCGTGCCGCGTGCACAGTACTGTGAATCACGAAACCGGCCGGATTGACCGGAAACGGGCTTGGAAGCCGCGGTTTGCAGTCCATGTCGACCT
>JALRBB010000254.1 GCA_023257915.1 Quisquiliibacterium sp.
GTGATACTGTTTCCGGCACTCAAGAACGAAACCTGACAAAGCGGCAATGCGCAGCCTCGCGCAGTACGGTCCAACGATCACCAGGCAACACAATGCCCAGACTACCCGGCGGTGAAGTCACGTTGCTGGGTCTGACCCAGCTGATCGGTTGGGGAACCACGTTCTACATCCCGGCAGTGCTCGCCCACGTGATGGCGGCAGATGTCGGATGGAGCCTGCCGCAGGTGTTCGGCGCTTTCTCCTGGAGCCTTTTGGTCGCCGGGCTTGTGTCGCGCAGGATCGGGCGTGCGATTGATCACCACGGCGCACGTTTCGTGATGTCGCTGGGCAGCATCGGAATCGGCATCGGCCTGCTGATGCTGGCCGGCGCACAGCACTGGGCGATGCTCTTCGCTGCCTGGACGGTGCTCGGAGTCGCCACCCGCGCAGCACAATATGATTCCGCCTTCGCTGCGATCGCGGCGATTCTCGGATCGGGCGCGCGCCGGGCAATTTCGATGATCACGCTTTGGGGCGGCCTGGCCTCCACAGTGTTCTGGCCGGTCGGTCATGCCCTCGGAGAGTCGCTCGGATGGCGATGGACCATCGTCATCTATGCCCTGCTGAATCTTCTGGTGTGCCTGCCACTGCATCTGGCCCTGCCGCGTACACGCAACGCACCGGCAAGTCCGCAACAAACGCCTGCGCAACCGCAGCCGGCCGCCAGTGCCACCGGTGTGGGTACGCCCAAATCCGATACCGGGCGAATCGACGAGCGCGGACGAGAGCGCGCGATGCTGGTGTTTGCCTTGGTGCTGGCCGGATACAGCTTTGTGTTCTCGGCGCTCTCGGCGCACCTGATCGTACTGCTCGAAGGCCTCGGCCTGGCCGCCGCAGTCGCAGTCGGCCTGTCCTCGATCAAGGGCATCGCGCAGGTTGCTGCGCGCTTTCTTGAGATGATCGGACAACGCTGGCTCGGCCCGATTGCGATCGGGGTGATCGCGCTCGCCTCGCTGGCCGCCTCGATGGTGATGCTGATCCTGATGCCCCCTGACCCGCTTCTGCTGGCGCTGGCGACGATCGTCTACGGCGCGGCGAACGGGTTGACGACGATCGTGCGCGGCGCGGTCCCGCTGGCGCTGTTCGGACACGCCGGTTTTGGCGGCACACTCGGAAAGATTGCCGCCCCAGGTCTGATCACTGCGGCGATCGCGCCGCTGGCGATTGCGGCAATCATTGATCTTGGCGGAGCCAGGATGGCCCTGGAACTACTCACCCTGATCGCACTGGCCGGACTTGCCGGCATGATCTGGCTGGCGCGCACGGGCCTCGCTTCGCGCTGACCCGGCTCACCGGCCTTGATTCACCACGCTGATCAGGCGTTTTCGTCGATCCAGGCCTGTTGAATCGCCTCGAGGATGCGTTCACCGCAACGCGCGGGATCATCATCAAAGCCCGGCAATTCGAGCACCCAGTCTCGCAGATCGGTAAAGCGCAGTGCCGTCGGATCCACATCCGGATGCGCTTCACTCAATTCGATCGCAATCTCGCCGACGTCAGTCCATTTCATCTGTGCTCACTCCTAAAAGCCTGGCTGTCAGTGCTCTTCGCGCGCGTAATTGATCGTGTACTTCGGGATTTCCACCGTCAGATCGCTGTCGCGCAATTGCACCTGGCATGACAGCCGAGACTGGGCGGTCAGACCCCAGGCTTTGTCGAGCATGTCCTCTTCGCTGTCTTCGGCTGCTTGCAGCGCGGCTCCGCCTTCGCGCACGATCACATGACATGTGGTGCAGGCACAGGACATGTCGCAGGCATGCTCGATGTTCACGCCATGCTCGAGCAAGGTGCGGCACAGCACCTCGCCAGGCTGAGCCTCGTACTGCACGCCCTGCGGACACAGAACCGGATGGGGAAGGACCTTGATCGTCGGCATATCGCTATCGTTCCTGAGGGTCGCGTCGCACGCCAACCCGTCGTTCATTGCAACTCGTTGTCTTGTACTCGTTGTCTTGTTTCAGGACGTGACGTCGTCGACCTTGCGACCAGCCAGCGCCTTGGCGACCGATCGATCCATCCGGCGCCCTGCAAACACCTCGGTTCCACGAGCCAGCGAATCGATGCCTGCCCGGATCGCGGCAAGGTCGTCGCCCGCGCGCACACCGACAAGGCGATCCACCAGCGTGTCGATATCCTGGCGCTCGGCGGTATGTAACAGATCGCCGTCAACGGCGAGCGCGGCTCGGGTTGCCTCGATCATCCGATCGGCCTCGACCTGCTGCTCGCACAAGGCACGCAGTTTCATGTCCTGCTCGGCAGACACAAACGACGACTGCAGCATCGTTGCGATCTCGTC
>JALRBB010000372.1 GCA_023257915.1 Quisquiliibacterium sp.
GATCCGTTCACTGAGGTTGGTGGAGGTCCCTTCGCAGGGCTAGCCCGCGTGGCGGAGCTCTCCGGAGGGAAGGAAGGGCTCGTGCCTTGGCCCGAGACGGCTTGGCAACTCATCGAAGAAGCGCTCGACGACCACGATCGCCTCGCAGGTCTGGGTGCAGACGAAAGCAGTGCTGCTCACGATCGTGTGGTCAGCCATCGTGTCATTCATCGCGTTCAAGCTGGTGGACCTGGTGGTCGGCCTGCGGGTGGCCGAGGATGAAGAGCGCGAAGGTCTGGATATCTCCTCACACGGTGAGACTGCCTACCAGCGCTAACTGGTTCCTGGCCCGCGTCGGCGCCCCTCCTTCGCCGACCGGGCGGTGCCCTCCCTCAGGGGTGCCCGCCGGTCCTCAAGCCGGCAAATTCGGGGCGGATCCTTTCTCGGGGTCCGCCCTTTACATTTTCGACGCATGGCCCGTGCCCCCGGGATTGCGCCAGCGCGTCCGATACAATCGAAGGCCCTGACACGACACTGGCGAAGAGCAGGTTCGCCGCCCTAGCGCCGATGGTTCCTCACCTCGTCACCGCGCTCAAAGGACCGCTGCTCGAACTTGAGCGACGCTTCCTAGAGGCGACCCCGCAGATCGAACGCTGGTTCCGGCTCGAGTGGCAGGAGCGCACGCCACCGTTCTACTGCTCCACCGATCTGCGCAATGCCGGCTTCAAGCTGGCGCCGGTCGACACCAATCTGTTTCCGGGCGGCTTCAACAATTTGTCTGAACAGGTACTGCCATTGGCGATCCAGGCGGCTATGGTGGCGGTCGACAAATACTGTCCCGAAGCGCGGAACCTGTTGGTGATCGCCGAAGACCGGCTTGAGCAGTTGGACTACCGGCAAAACCTGCTCTGGCTGGCCAAGGTGCTAAGACAGACCGGGCTCGAGGTGCGCATCGGCAGCCTCGATCCTGCGCTTGAACAGTCACAGCGGATCGATCTTGCCGACGGGCAGATGCTGGTGGTCGAACCGGTCAGACGCCACGGGCGGCGGATTGTCGTCGACGAGTTCAACCCCTGCACCGTGCTTCTGAACGATGACCTCTCGCAGGGAGTTCCACAGGTCTTGCGCAACGCTCACGAACAGACGGTGCTTCCGCCACTGCACGCAAGCTGGTCGGTGCGTCGCAAGTCCACGCATTTCGGGGCCTATCGCGAGGTTGCACGCCGTTTTGCGAAGGCGTTCCAGATCGATCCCTGGCTGATCGATCCGGGCTTCTCGTCTTGTGGGCAGGTTGACTTTACGAGCCGCGATGGCGAGGACTGCCTGATTGCCGGTGTCGAGTCTGTACTTCGCCAGATGCGCTCGAAATACCGCGAATACAAGGTCACTGAAAAGCCGTTCGTGATCATCAAGGCCGACGCCGGCACTCGGGGCATGGGGGTGCTGTCGGTTCGCAGCGCCGATGATGTGCGTAACCTGAGTGCTGCGCAGCGCGAGTTGATGGCGGTCGGCGAGGACGGGTTGCCGGTGACTGAGGTGATCGTGCAGGAAGGTGTGCCGACCTTCGAGACGATCAACGACGCAGTCGCTGAGCCGGTCGTCTATATGATCGATCGCTATGTGGTCGGTGGCTTTTACCGGGTGCATGCCGAGCGCGGCCCGAACGAGAATCTGAACGCGCCTGGCATGCGCTTTGTGCCCTTGCCGTTTGCCTCGAGCTGTAACCTGCCGGATGCGCAGGCGCTCCCCGAGGAGGCGGCGAACCGTTTTTACGCGTATGGCGTCGTTGCACGCCTTGCGTTGCTGGCAGCCTCGATTGAACTCGAGCGCACCGACCCCGATCAATCTTTGTACGGCTGAGGAGACACCCCATCATGCGTATCGTTTTCATCATCGACCCGCTCGAGCAGTTGAAGGCGTATAAGGACTCCACGGTGGCGATGGTCGCGCAGGCGCAGGCTCGCGGGCATGAGGTGCACACCTGCGAGCAGGGTGAACTCTGGTACGAAGCCGGCACCACGATGGTCCGCTCCCGCCGCATTCACATCATCGATGCTAGCGGTCAGAGCGAGCAGTGGCAGCGCACCGAGGATGACATCGTGCATCGGCTTTCTTCGTTCGATGCCGTGCTGATGCGCAAAGATCCGCCGTTCGACATGGAGTATGTGTACTCGACGTACCTGCTCGAAATCGCGCAGCGTGAGGGCGCGAAGGTGTTTAACGATCCGCGCGCGATCCGCGACCACAACGAGAAGCTGTCGGTCGCAGAGTTTCCGCAGTTCACGCCGCCCACGATCGTCACGCGCGATCCGCAGAAACTACGAGACTTCGTTTCCGAACATCGCGAGGCGGTGTTCAAGCTGCTCGACGGCATGGGCGGCACCTCGATCTTCCGGGCTCGCGCCGATGATCCGAACCTGTCGGTGATCATCGAGACGCTGAACGAATTCGGCGCGCGTAGCGTGATGGCGCAAGGTTTCATCCCGCAGATCAGCGATGGTGACAAGCGGGTGCTGCTGATCGGCGGCAAGGTGGTGCCGTACTGCCTGGCGCGCATTCCGAAAGAGGGCGAGTTCCGCGGTAACCTCGCGGCCGGCGGCAGGGGCGTCGCGCGCGAGCTGTCGGCGAGCGACAGGGCGATTGGCGAGGCACTGGCTCCGGTGTTGTGGTCGCGGGGTTTGCTGCTGGTTGGTCTGGACGTGATTGGCGATCGAATCACCGAGATCAATGTGACGAGTCCGACCTGCTTTCGCGAGATTGAACAGCAGACTGGTTTCAATGTCGCGGCGATGTTCATCGAGTCGCTCGAGGCAGCGGTTGCAGCCGGCTGAGCAGACCCGATTGGCGGAGCCCGCAGCAAGATGATCGGGGTCATGGTCGTTTCGCATGAGCCGCTGGGAACGGCGCTCATTCATTGCACGCGCCATATTTACGGGCGACTGCCGGTGCAATTGGCGGCGCTCGACGTGATTCCTGATGAAGATCCGGACCAGGCATACTCGGCGGCGATCGAACTTTTGGCCCGGATCAACGATGGCAGTGGTGTGATCGTGCTGACCGATCTGTTCGGTGCGACGCCTTCTCGGATCGCCGCCCGGTTGGCCCAGCCGCACAAGGTGGTG
This sequence comes from Quisquiliibacterium sp., assembly GCA_023257915.1. GTDB lineage: Bacteria > Pseudomonadota > Gammaproteobacteria > Burkholderiales > Burkholderiaceae_E > Quisquiliibacterium. The sequence goes on from JALRBB010000372.1 coordinate 3,102, forward strand.
GTGCTCGCCGGCGTCAATCTCCCGATGCTGGTCAAGGTGCTGAACAACCGGCGGATGCCGGTCGAGGAGCTGGTCGATACCCTGCTGTCGAGCGCCCAGGGAGCGATACTGCAGATCAAGCCCGAGGCGGGCGAAGGGAACGAGAATGGTTCGCGCTGAGGCGACGATCGTCAACAAGCTCGGCCTGCACGCCAGGCCCTCGGCCAAGGTCACCCAGCTGGCCGGCAAGTTTACGGCCGAGGTCTGGATGAGCAAGGGTGCGCGCCGGATCAATGCCAAGAGCATCATGGGCGTGATGATGCTCGCAGCAGCCAAGGGCAGTACCGTGGTGATCGAGGCTGATGGCCCCGATGCTCAGGATGCGATCGATGCGCTGTCTGGCCTGATCGCATCAGGATTCGGCGAAGAGATCTGAGGACGCGATGTTCAGCATTCACGGAACCGGCATCGGCGGCGGCATCACGATCGGGCGTGCGCGTGTGCTCGAATCGCGTCGCTTCGACGTTGCGAGATACCACGTACCGGTCGCCGGGGTTGACATCGAAGTTGCGCGCCTTGACGCGGCCCTCGCAGAAGTCAAGCAAGGCTTGCGTTCTCTGGTTGCGCATCTTCCCGGTGATGCGCCAACCGAGGCGCGGGCGCTGGTCGAGGTTCAGGCGATGATCCTCGATGATCCGTTACTGTGCGAAGCAGCCCGTCAGCAGATCGTTGAAGACGGTTGGAATGCCGAGTGGGTGATCGCCTCGCAGGCCGATAGCCTGGCCCGCCAGTTCGAGGAACTCGACGACGCGTATCTGCGCGAGCGCGGCCGTGACGTGCAGCAGGTTGCCGATCGTGTGCTCAAGGCCTTGTCCGGATCGGCCGGACCGTTGCCGGGTACAGGTGAGCCGGCGATCTTCGTGGCTGCAGACATTGCGCCGAGTGACATGCTGTCGCTACGCAGTGCCCTTGGCTTTGCGATCGACCTGGGCGGAACTACCTCGCATACCGCGATCCTGGCGCGCAGCATGAACGTACCGGCAGTCGTCGGCCTGGGGCGTGCCAGCGAGCTGATTGAAGACAATGAATGGCTGATCCTGGACGGCGAGGCCGGCCTGGTGATCGTCGCGCCCGATGAGACGGTGCTGGCCGAGTACCGGCATCGCCAGGCCAGTACCCTGCTTGAGCGCGAGCGGCTCAAACGGCTGATCCATGTGCCGGCGCGTACGCTCGATGGCATGCAGATCGATCTGCATGCCAACGTCGAACTGCCTGAGGAGGCCGAGCATGCCCGCGAGGCTGGCGCTGCCGGGATCGGCTTGTTCCGAACGGAGTTTCTGTTCCTAAACCGGCGCGAGCCGCCGGGCGAGGACGAACAATACGAGGCCTATCGCAAGGCAGTGAAGGCGATGCGCGGCCGGCCAGTCACGATTCGTTCGCTGGACCTCGGCGCTGACAAGGTGATGCATTCGACCGACCTGTCGACGATCACCAATCCGGCACTCGGTCAGAGGGCAATCCGCTACTGCCTGGCGCAGCCCGAGCTGTTCTTGACGCAGCTGCGGGCGATCCTGCGGGCGTCTGCCCATGGTCCGGTGCGACTGTTGCTGCCGATGCTGATCAACTGCAACGAGATCGATCAGACAATGCGTCTGGTCGCGCAGGCGCGTGAGCGCTTGCGCGAACGCCGGCAGGCGTTCGATGAGCACATGGCGATCGGCGGCATGATCGAGGTGCCGGCCGCGGCGCTGGCGGTCGGGTTGTTTCTGCGTAAACTGGATTTCCTTTCGATCGGAACCAACGACCTGATTCAGTACACGCTGGCGATCGATCGAGCCGATCATGCGGTGTCCTCTCTGTACGACCCGTTTCATCCGGCCGTGCTGCGACTGATCTCCATGACGATCCGTGCAGGACAAAAGGCCGGCAAGCCGGTTGCCGTCTGCGGTGAGCTGGCCGGAGATCATGCGGCCACCCGACTGTTGCTCGGCATGGGCCTGAGTCAGTTCTCGATGCATCTGGCCAGCCTTCTCACGGTCAAGCGCGAGGTGCTGCAGGCCGACGTCAAGCAGTTGCGCCCGAAGGTCAGTCGCCTGCTCGGCAGCGACGACCCGGAGCAGGTGCAGGGGGCACTGCGCAGACTGCGCAACGCACCGATCGAACGCAAGGACGTGCTGGATGACGCCAGCTGATCACGGCGACTGACCGGGCACCCCGTGCCTGGGTTTGTCATCGATTCGGCGCGCGACGACCTGCTTCGTTTGACAGTCCGCCCCCCGAACAGTACCGTTATGCCTTGCGCCGATTTGAGTTCCAGCTTGCGGGCGCGTTAAAAATTCGGCTAAAGCGGCAGGGGCGAGTCCCCGTCAAGTCCGACCGAGCCGAATCAAGCCGGTCGGTTTTTTTTTGCGGGGTGAATTCGCGTGTCAGACGCGCAGCAGGATTCGGTTGGAGTCGTTCAGGCCCAGCGGATGCGGTTTTCCGAGCCGCTCGCTTTGCGTAGCGGCGCCAGTATCGCGGACTATGAGTTGGTCTACGAAACCTACGGCAAGCTCAATGCGCAGCGCTCCAACGCGGTGCTGATTCCGCACGCGTTGAACGCATCGCATCATGTCGCCGGGCGCTCTGCCGAGGATCCGGATGACATCGGCTGGTGGGACAACATGGTCGGGCCTGGCAAGCCGATCGACACCAACCGGTTCTTCGTCGTTGGGGTCAATAATCTGGGTAGCTGCTTTGGCTCGACAGGTCCGATGTCGATCAACCCGGCGACCGGCCTGCGTTACGGTCCGGATTTTCCGGTGGTTACCGTTGAGGACTGGGTCGACACCCAGGCGCGCCTGGCCGACGCGCTGGGCATCGGCCGTTTTGCGGCAGTCATGGGCGGCAGTCTTGGCGGGATGCAGGCACTCGCCTGGAGCCATCTGTATCCGCAGCGTGTCGGGCATTGCGTTGCGATCGCAACGACTCCGAAACTGTCTGCCCAGAACATCGCGTTCAACGAGGTAGCGCGGCGCGCGATCATCACCGATCCGGAGTTCCACGGCGGGCGCTTCTACGACCATGGCGTGGTGCCGGCTCGCGGGTTGCATGTCGCGCGAATGATCGGCCACATCACCTACCTGTCCGACGATGTCATGGCCGAGCGTTTTGGACGCATGCTGCGCGGCGGTGCCGGCTATGGGTTCTCGTTCGATGTCGAGTTCGAGATTGAATCCTATCTGCGCTACCAGGCCGAAAAGTTCGCCGCCTATTTCGATGCGAACACCTACCTGCTGATCACGCGAGCACTCGATTACTTCGATCCGGCGCAAAGCCATGGCGGTGACCTGGCGTCGGCGCTTTCGGTGACACAGGCCGGATTTTTGGTGATCTCGTTCTCGACCGACTGGCGATTCAGCCCTGCGCGCAGCCGCGAGATCGTGCAGGCACTGCTGCGCAATGGCCGCGACGTCACCTACGCAGAGGTCGATGCGCCGCACGGCCATGATGCATTCCTGCTCGACGATCCGCAGTACCACTCTTTGGTGCGCGGTTACTTCGAGCGCATTGCCACGGAGGTACTCGCATGAATCTGCCTCCGACTCCGCCTGGCCGCCTGCGGCCGGATCTGGCCCTAATCGCCGACTGGATTGCGCCGGGCGCACGCGTGCTTGATCTCGGATGCGCCGATGGCGCATTACTCGCGCATTTGCAGGCCGGCAAGGGTTGTCATGGCTATGGTGTGGAGATCGACGATGCCGCGGTGCTTGGCTGCGTGCGACGCGGTGTGAATGTGATCCAGCAGGATATCGAGGGCGGGCTTGGAATGTTTGGCGCCGGCCTGTTCGACGTGGTGGTATCGTCCATGGCGATCCAGGCGACCCACAAAACCGAGTACGTGCTGCGCGAGATGAGTGCGGTCGGGCGTGAAGGAATCGTCTCGTTCCCAAATTTTGGGCACTGGTTCCACGCCTGGTCGATCCTGCGCGGGCGAATGCCGGTGTCGCGCGAGATGCCTTATCAGTGGTACGACACGCCAAACCTGCATCTGGCTACGATGCGTGATTTTGAGGACCTGCTCGGCAAGCTCGGGCTGCGGATCCTCGAGAGAGCTTTTCTGGCCGACGGACAGCCGGTTAGCCTGCTTCCCAGCCTGCGGGCGACGCAGGCGATCTACCGGTTCGCGCAGGCTTAAGCTGATCGTTCGATCGTTGAATCCGAGGTGACGATGATGAGACGACTTCTTGCGGTGCTGCTCTGTGTGCTGCCGGTCGCAGCTTCTGCTTCAAACGCGCAGATGCAGGCGGTCGCCGGCTTCGAGATCGATCGCACCGAGGTTAGTGTTGGTCAGTTCCGGCGCTTCGCACAGGCAACCGCACTGGTCACCGCGGCCGAGCGCGAGGGCGGCCTGGTCTACGAGGCCGGTTGGGTACGCAAGCCCGGCTGGACCTGGCGCACGCCCTACGGAAAGCCGGCCACCGATGACGAGCCCGCGGTTCATCTGGCCTTTGACGAGGCAGCAGCCTACTGCCGCTGGGCTGACAAGCGCCTGCCGACCGATGCCGAATGGGTCGAGGCAGCTTACGTTGAGCATCGCCGCGCGCCGCCCGCGCCGTTTGTGACCGGCAAGCGGTATCGCTACCCGGTCGGGGATACGCCCCAGGGCGCCAATTGTCTGGGTGAGTGCGGAGCCGTCAATCCGGTCGAGCATGGCGCTGCGCTTTGGCGTGGTGCCGGCCATGCCCGAGTGGGTACCACCCGGCCCGGCGTCAATGGGCTGTATGACATGGGTGCCAACGTCTGGGAGTGGGTCGACACTGACGACGGTGGGCAGCGGCGCACCCGCGGTGGATCCTGGTGGTACGGCGAGTCGCAGATGCGCGAATCGCATCTGGCGTCCAAGCCACCCGCCTTCGGCGCGATCTATATCGGGTTTCGCTGCGTGCGCTGACGCAGCGGGCGGTCAGCGCGCGTTCAGCCCGACAATCTCGCTGCCAGGCGCCGGCGCAGTTCCGGCGAGCGCAGGCTCGCCTCGCAGGCGGCTTCCATCGAGGCGAGCAGTGCATGGCCCTGCGGATCGTCGATCTGCTGCTGGGCAAGCAGTTGCAGATGGCGCTTCATCTGCGCAACGACCACCGGCTCATTGGCCAGCACTTGATCCAGGTAGCGATCGACCAGGGTGGACAGCGCGTCGGCGTCGACCAGTTCGGTCAGAAATCCGATACGCAGCATCTCGTCGGATTCGATGGTCATCGCGGTCAGCATCAGCTTGCTGCTTGC
>JALRBB010000375.1 GCA_023257915.1 Quisquiliibacterium sp.
TCCCTGAGGGCGGCTGGCTGGAGGGGCGCACACAAGTGCTGCGGGTGACCCGCAATCTGGTTTTCAGCCAGGCGATCCTCAGTGTCGACGGCGAAATTGCTGCGCGGGTCAGCGGGATCCTGAAGCCGACCGGGGAGGCCGACCCGCGATTCGGCGTCGAACGGTATTTTGCGCCGGACTGAGCTGGGGCTCAGCGCGGAGCTCGTCTGCCGTCAGCTTTGGCGCGCAGGAAATCGAAGTCCGCCCCCTGGTCGGCCTGCGTGACGCGCTCGAGGAACAGCTTTCGATAGCCGCGCGAAGCGCTCGGAGGCTCAACTGGATTCTGCTCGGCACGCATCGCCAGTTCCTCGTCCGAGACCAGCAGCGTCAGCTCACGCTTGTTGACGCTCAGCCGGATTCGGTCGCCGCTGCGCACCCAGGCGAGCGGGCCACCGGCCGCAGCCTCGGGGCAAACATGCAGCACGATAGTGCCGGATGCGGTGCCGCTCATGCGTCCATCCGAGATCCGAACCATGTCCTTGACCCCGGCCCGAGCAAGCTTGCGCGGAATCGGCAGCATGCCGGCCTCCGGCATGCCCGGAGCCCCGGTCGGCCCGATGTTCTTGAGCACCAGGATGTCGTCGGCGTTGACGTCCAGATCGTCGGAGTCGATGCGCGCAGCCATGTCCTCGATATTTTCGAACACCACAGCCCGCCCTTCGTGCTCCATCAGGTCCGCGCTGGCGGCCGACTGCTTGACGATCGCACCGCGCGGCGCGAGATTGCCACGCAAGACCGCCAGACCGCCCTGCGGATAGATCGGCTCGCGCAGCGTCCGGATCGCCGATTGCGCAAAGCCCGGGCCGGACTTCTCGATCTCCTCGCCCAGGGTCTGGCCAGTGATCGTCAGCGCATCCAGGTTCAGCAGCGGTTTGAGCTGGCGCAGCAGCTCCGGCACTCCGCCGGCATGATGGAAGTCTTCCATGTAGTGCTGACCCGAGGGCTTTAGATCGACCAGGACCGGAGTTTCACGGCCGATTGCATCGAGTCGATCCAGATCGATTTCAATGCCCAACCGGCCCGCGATGGCCGTCATATGCACGATCGCATTGGTCGATCCGCCGATCGCCAACAGCACGCGCAAGGCGTTCTCGAAGGCTCCGACAGTCAGGATCTTGTCCGGGGTCAGCTTGGACGCCGCGATCTGAACCGCGGTCACGCCGGTTCGCTCGGCGACCCGGATGCGATCTGCGGTCACCGCCGGCGGCGATGCGCTACCGGGAATCGCAATGCCAAGTGCTTCGGATACGCACGCCATCGTGCTTGCAGTGCCCATGACCGAGCAGGTTCCGACACTGGCAACCAGTTGATTGTTGACGTCGTCGATCTCCTGCTGATCAATCTCTTCGGCGCGGAAGCGTGCCCAAAATCGGCGGCAATCGGTGCAGGCGCCGACCCGCTGATCACGGTGCGAGCCGGTCAACATGGAGCCGGTGACCAGTTGGATTGCCGGCACGCCGGCCGATGCGGCGCCCATCAGCTGCGCCGGCACAGTCTTGTCGCAGCCTCCGATCAAAACGACCGCATCCATCGGTTGCGCGCGGATCATTTCCTCGGTGTCGATCGACATCAGGTTGCGCAGATACATGCTGGTCGGCGACGAGAAACTCTCGTGCAGCGAAATCGTCGGGAATTCGACCGGAAGCCCGCCGGAGAGCATCACACCGCGCTTCACCGCATCAACCAGTTGGGGCATGTTGCCGTGGCAGGGATTAAAGCCACTGCCGGTTGCTGCGATGCCAATCACCGGTCGGCCCAGGGCGTCGTCGGTGTAGCCCGCGCCCTTGATGAAAGCCTTGCGCAGAAACAGTGAGAATCCGCTGTCTCCATAGCTGGTCAGGCCCTTGCGCATACCGCTGGGCGGGTCCTTGCGATCCTCGTTGCTCATGTCGTTCTCCTGGGGAGGCGTCATATTAGACGAGCCTGGACCGGGCAGCGAGCCTGCCCGTGGCCGCATGCCCATCGACTAGGATAAGAATCATGAACGATCCGACCCGCGCGGCACGCGAAGGCTTTTTAGAAGAGCTTCGCTCGTCTTTGCTGTACGAGTCTCTGGCCGAGATTGAGGCGGACTCGCGGATTGCCTCGCTCTATCGCGCGCTCGCGCGCGCCGCCCGAGCGCAGGCCGAGACCTGGGAGGTTAGGTTGCGCGAGGCGGGAGTCAAGGTACCTACGCGGCCGACGCTGGATCTTCGCGCCCGGCTTGCATTGTGGATCGCTCGGCGAATCGGCGTGCGTCCGATGCGTGAGGTGTTTGCGGCGATGAAGGTGCGAGGCCTGTCGGCATACGGCGGATCGTTCGCCGGCTCGGGTGGTTCGCAGCGCGGTGGACATCCGACGCCCACTGATGTCGACGAGATCGGCAAGCGGCATCGTACCGGTGGCGGCAATCTGCGTGCCGCGGTGTTCGGCGTTAATGACGGCCTGGTGTCCAACGCCAGCCTGATCATGGGCATGGCCGGTGCGCAGGCCGAGCCCCGCACCTTGCTGCTGACCGGCATCGCTGGCTTGCTGGCGGGCGCCTTTTCGATGGCTGCCGGCGAGTATGTGTCGGTGCGCTCGCAACGCGAGGTCTTTGAGTATCAGATCGGGCTCGAGCGCGAGGAACTCGAAGAGTACCCACAGGCTGAGGCAGACGAACTGGCGCTGATCTACGAGGCAAAGGGGTTCGAGGCGGCCGAAGCGCGAACCCTGGCCGATCGGTTGATCGCGGACCCGGAGCGTGCGCTCGACACGCTTGCGCGTGAGGAACTCGGGCTCAATCCGGACGAACTTGGCTCGCCCTGGGGGGCCGCCCTGTCTTCGTTTCTCGCGTTTGCCGGCGGTGCGCTGCTGCCTTTGTTGCCGTTTATGTTCAGCTCCGGGAACAGCGCGTTTCTCGTCTCGATCGTCACCGCGGCGAGCGCACTGTTTGCGGTTGGCGCGACGCTTTCGTTCTTTACCGGCAAAGGCGCGCTAAGCTCCGGACTTCGGATGCTCGCGATCGGCGCGGCGGCGGGTGCAGCGACCTTCCTGATCGGCAGCCTGATTGGTGTCAGTGTGAGTTGACCCACAGCGGCTTGTCATGCGCGCGTCATCGCGACAATCCGAAACGCCAGCCTCAGGGCTGGTGCGAATTCACCGAAAGCTTTCCAGGCTTTTATCCACGACCCCGAACGGAATCCGACCATGATCCACGTCATCGCCATCATTACCGCAAAACCCGGCCAGCGCGCTGCCATCCTCGAAGCCTTCCGAGCCAACATGCCGGCAGTTCATGCCGAGCAGGGTTGTATTGAATACGGTCCGGCAATCGATGCCGAGGGCATGGGATCGTTTCAGACCCCGTTCGGCCCGGACACCTTTGTGGTTGTCGAAAAGTGGGAGAGCACCGAAGCTCTGAAGGCGCACGCGGCCGCTCCACACATGGCCGCCTACGCGGCGAAGGTCAAGGATCTGATCGCCGGCCGAGTGATCCACGTGCTTCAGCCTGCCGCCTGACGGCTGGTCGGGCAGGGCGGCAACCCGGTGCCGCCTGTCCTTGATGCGTCGCGGGGCTGCTCACGCTTTGCCGCTCGCGCTGCGCATTGCGTTGCGGTACGCGACGATGCGGTCCTTGAGCCCTGGCGTACTGGCCGAGCGCACTAGTGCGGCAAGGTCTGCGTCGCGCAGATCGGCACGGGTGGCCTGACGTATCGCGCGCGCGGTGTCCGGGGCGATCGCGGCCCGCCTGGCGAGTGATTCAGCGGCAGCGCTCTCGTCGGCGACCAGTGCGCTCGCCATGCCAGCCTTTAGCGCTTCGCTCGCCTCCACATGACGTCCTTCAATGACCCAGCGCCTTGCGCAGTCGGTTCCGACGCGCTCGGCGAGTCGGCGAGAACCGAGGACCAGCCCGAAGCCGGCGCCAGGAAAGCGAAAGCTGCTGTCTTCAAAGCCAATCCGCTCGTCGCAGCAGGCGAACAGATCCGCCCCTGCGCCCCAGGCGCGTCCCTGCGCGATCGCCACGGTGCGCATCGGGGCGTGCCAGAGTGTCGCGAGTAGTTGTTCTACCCGCACGAAGCGCAGTAGCAGATCGCCGTCAGTGCTCATGTCCAGGTCGGACAGATCGAAGCCGGTGCAAAAATTTCGACCGGCGGCACGAAGCACCAGCGTGTGGATTGTGGGATCCGCGCTCGCCTGATCGATCGCCGCGATCAGCGCGTCAACCATCTCGGCCGACAGCGCGTTACCCCGGTCTGCCCGATCAAGCATGATGCTACGCCGGCCATCAATGGTGTCGATTGCAATCATCGGGTGGTTCTCGCGGATCCGTTCAGGCCAGGGCGGCTCGTACACTGGCCGAGCGATCCCACAGGTTCGGGGTCACCGCGGAGGTGTAGCCCGACACGAAGGGTTTGATCTGACCATTGGCATCCAGCATGTGCCGGCTGACTGCGCCGATGTTTGCACCATACACATGGATGCTGATTGACGGGCCGTCCTGCCGGGCGCTGGATACCACATGCCAGTCCCCGATGCTTGGGGATACCGCATCAATGTCGCCAACCTGCATCAGGTGTTCTGCACCGGTCGGAGTCACCGCGTCGCCAGCGCATTCGTATTCAGTGCAGCGCTCGGTTCCACGTAATTGTCCGACCAGCCCCCAGACCGTGTGATCGTGCACCGGCGTGCGGTGGCCCGGCCCCCAGACGAAGCTGACCACCGAAAACCGCTCGAGCGGATCGCAATACAGCAGGTACTGGCGATATGTGTCGGATGCCAGTTGTGCGAACTCGTCAGGCAGCCAGGCATCGTCACGAATCAGCGTCGAGAGCAACTCCCGCCCCCGGGCGATCAGTTCTGGCTCGTCGCTGGTGCGTTCGACCAGACGGGTCATGCCGATGACGAACTCGCGCAGCGGCGCGATGCGGTCTGTGGAATCTGACATCGAAATGGTTCTCCTGTGCTCGAAGCTCGCGCCCTGCGCGCAATAACGACGGTAGCGGTGCCTTGTCGGACGCCGCGCCATCCAGCCAAAAGCCGCAGGGTATCAGCGCTGCTGCTCCAGCATGGCTGCCATCTGCGCATGCAACTTGTTGACCGCCTTGAGCGGCCGGACCATGACCTTGAAGTCGACGATTTTTCCGGCGTCGTTCCAGCGAATCAGATCGACTCCGTTGATCAGAATGCCGTCGATGCGGGTTTCGAACTCGAGAACCGCGTCTCGTTCGCCAATGATTTCGCGCACGTAGCGAAACCCATCGCTTGCGAGCACATGCATCGCGGCGGTCAGATACTGCCGGGTCAGGGCGATGCCTTGTTGCGGTGTGTGGACGACCGGAGAATGAAACACGACATCTTCCGCAAGCAGAGCGTCGAGAAGCGCCGGATTTTTCGCTTGCACCAGCGCGTGCCAGGCTGCGATTGGATGATTGTTGTTCATAAGCAATATTTTGCTCGACTATTGCGGTGCAACATGCGACAATTATGTCATTGTCCCGGCTACCAAGCAGGCTAGACCTGCCGGTGTCATCAATCCCTCCCTCCGTCGTGTCCTGCTAGGCGCGACATCTGTCGGATGGCGTTGATGCAGTTGCGATCCGCCATCGACTGAAGCGTTTTCGGTCCCCCAGGGCTTTGTCGCTTTGTGCCAATTCGTCGTGCACCCATGCCGGGACGCGACGCGGCGCAAGGCCTGGCCTGCTCGAACCGGAAAACCTTCCATGAGCATTGCTTCGTTTGCCGAACTCGGCATCAGTTCCCCTTTTGACACCACGCTGGCGCGCCTGGAAATCAACGAGCCCACGCCAGTCCAGGCACAGGCGATTCCTCTGTTGCTGGCCGGCCATGATCTGGTCGGCTGCGCGCCGACCGGAACCGGCAAGACCGCAGCGTTTCTGCTACCGGCGCTTACCCGGATCAGTGCCGGCGAATCGCGCAAGGGCTCTGGCCCTCGCGTCCTGGTGTTGACTCCCACCCGTGAACTTGCGCAACAGGTTGCGAAGGCCTCGCAAGCCTTTTCGCGCGGCTTGCAGCGCACCAGCACGGTGTGCATCACGGGTGGCGAGTCGTATATTCACCAAAACCGTCTGCTCGCGTCTCCCTATGAAGTCCTGGTTGCCACTCCTGGTCGCCTGATGGATCAGATGAATGCCGGCCGGGTTGATCTGTCACGGGTTGAGGTCTTCGTACTCGATGAAGCCGACCGGATGCTGGATATGGGCTTTTCCGAGGACGTGTTCGCGATCGGAGGCAAGTTGCCGGCTCAACGTCAGACCGTGTGCTTCACCGCGACTCTGTCCAGGGACGTCCGTGACCTGACGCGCGACCTGATGCGCGATCCGCAGTGGGTGACCGTCGAGCGCGCCACGACCGATGAGTCGACCATCGACCAGCATGTCCTGTATGTCGACAGTTTCGATCACCGTCATCGCCTGCTCGAGGCTTGCCTGGCGGACGAGGGTCTGGGACAGGCAATTGTCTTCACGTCGACGAAGATCCACGCCGAGGAACTTGCGGGCCAGTTGGACGAGTCCGGTCATGCTGCAGAAGCGCTGCACGGCGATCTGAACCAGCGTCAGCGGACGCGGGCCTTGAATCGTCTGCGTCGCGGTGAGTGCCGCGTTCTGGTCGCCACCGACGTCGCCGCGCGAGGGATTGACGTGTCCACGATTACGCACGTGATCAATTTCCAGTTGCCCAAATTCGCCGAAGACTATGTGCACCGGATCGGACGAACAGGACGTGCCGGAGCCAGCGGGCAGGCCCTATCTTTCGTTGGCCATGAAGATGTGTTCGCCCTGCGCAAGATCGAGCATTTCATCGGTCGCAAGGTGCAGGTCAGCGCGATCGAAGGCCTGGAGGCCAGTTTCCGGCCGACCGAGCGCAAGTCTGGCGCTCACGGCAAGAAACCGTTTCGCAAGGGAGGCTTCGGCGAAGGCAGGCAAGCCTCCGGCTGGAAGGGTGGAAAACCCTCCGGTCACGCTCGTCGCGATGAGGGATTCGCGGCAAAATCCTTTCCGGGCGATTCCCGTGCACGCGGTGCATCCTTTGAAGACCGGAAACCCTCCGGCGACTCGCGTGGTCGTGCCTTTGGCGCTGGTGCCAGGGCTGGCGACGGACGTGGCCAGCCATCCGGAGACTTCCGTCCCGCCTTCGACAAGCGGGGCACGTCCTTCGGCGATGCTCGACCCGCATTCGACAAGCGCGGTGGATCCTTCGCGGACAATCGTTCCGGCCAGGGCGCAGCTTCGCGTCCGGGCGGCGAAAAGTTCGACAAGGCAGGTGGTGTTGAGTCTCGCGGCAAAAGCTTTGGCGGCAAGGCGTTCGGCGCCAAAGCCTTCGGCGGCAAGCCCGGTGGGTTCTCCCAACGCGACGGCGGTTTCGGGGAAAAAGGGCGCGGGTTTGGTCAGGCGCGGGATGGTTTCAACAAGCGCCCCGGTAACGCCGGGGGCAGCGCAGGGCAGAGCAAGCCGGCCGGCGCGCAAGGGCGTCGCCCGCCAGGGGCCGGCAGCGGTCGCTGGCGCGATGCCGCCTAACCGGGTTTAGCAGGCTCTGCAGGGGGACCTCATGACTGAACTCTGGCGTTGGTCTGCCGCGCGTTTGGCGCGCGGCATTGCCTCCCGGGAGATCTCGAGCCGAGAGGCCCTGAATTCGGTGCTCGAACGTGTCGAGCAGGTCAACCCGGAACTGAATGCGATTGTCGAGGTGCTGGCCGAATCGGCCATGATCGCCGCCGACGCCGCTGATGCAGCGATCGCCCAGGGCTTGCCCCTGGGCCCGCTTCATGGCGTTCCGGTCACCACAAAAATCAACGTCGACCAGGTCGGGCTGGCCACCACCAACGGACTTGTGTCGATGCGAAACAACATCGCCTGGCAAGACAGCCCGGTGGTGGAAAACCTTCGCAAAGCCGGCGCAGTGATCTTCGGGCGCACGAACACGCCGGCATTTTCCTGGCGCTGGGCAACCGACAATGCGCTGCATGGGCGTACGCTGAACCCCTGGTCCCGCGACCACACGCCAGGCGGCTCCAGCGGTGGAGCCTCTGCCGCGGTGGCCTCTGGCATGGGACCGGTTGCCCATGGCAACGACCTGGCCGGATCGATTCGTTATCCGGCGTATTGCACCGGCATCGTCGGATTGAGGCCTTCCTTCGGGCGAGTTCCGGCATTTCTGCCCAGTTCGGCGCAGGAGCGCCCCTTTTCGGCACAGTTGATGTCGGTTCAAGGGCCGCTCGCCCGTCGCGTAGCAGACCTCAGACTGGCGCTTGAAGCGATGTCTGCTGGCGATCCTCGCGATCCCTGGTGGGTTCCCGCGCCCTTGCACTGGCCCAAGACACAAGGTCCGATTCGCGTCGCACTGACGTATGACGCGGCTGGCGTCCAGGCGAGCTCGCCGGTGGTCGCAGCGCTGCGCCGCGCCGCTGCTTGGCTCGAGCAGGCGGGCTACCAGGTTGAAGAGGTGGATCCTCCGCGCATGGCCGAGGCGGCGGCGTTGTGGGACGAAATCGGCCATGGCGAGGCGCTGGTGCTGATGACCGATGCGATCGCCAACGATGGCGACGATGGCATTCGCACCTTCATTGAACGCATTACCCGTCACACGCCTCGCCCGGATGCGCGCTCCTACATGCGTGCGCTGGCAAGACGCTCCTCGCTGATTCGCGACTGGACGCTGTTCATGCTCGACTATCCACTGGTGCTGGGTCCGGTCAGCGCGGATCTACCCTTTACCTGGGGGCTGGATGTCGGAGCGCAACATGATGTCGATCGTTTGCGCGCCGCACAGGGCCCGCAGTTCTTGGTGCCTCTGCTTGGTTTTCCGGCAGCGTCGGTGCCCTGTGGAGTCGATCGTGGCCTTCCGGTCGGCGTGCAACTGATCGGGGCGAGATTCCGTGAGGACATGGTGCTCGATGCCGCCGAGGCGATCGAGTCTGCACAGCCCGAGCTGACTCCAATCGATCCCTGGTCAGGAGAGTCCAAACCATGACAACCGGCACCTTGCAGCATCTTCTCGAGGCCAATCGCGCCTGGGTCGACTCGGTCACCCACAGTGATCCCCAGTTTTTTTCGCGGCTCTCCGAGCAGCAGGCGCCGCAGTACCTGTGGATCGGCTGCTCCGATTCTCGTGTGCCGGCTAACCAGATCACCGGACTTGCTCCCGGTGAGGTCTTCGTGCATCGCAATATTGCCAATGTGGTCGTGCATACCGACCTGAACTGCCTGTCGGTGATGCAGTTTGCGGTTGAGATCCTGCAAGTGCGCGACATCATTGTCTGCGGCCACTATGGTTGCGGCGGCGTGCATGCAGCGTTCTCCGGACGCAAGGTCGGGTTGGCCGATAACTGGATCCGGCATGTGCAGGACGTCCACGAAAAGCACGAAAGCTATCTCGGCGATCATGTCGCACCCGCCAGGGCGCTCGATCGACTGTGCGAGTTGAACGTCATCGAGCAGGTGCGTAACGTCTGTCAGACCTCGATCGTGCAGGAGGCCTGGGCGCGCGGGCAGTCACTGACGGTGCATGGCTGGATTTACGGCGTCAGCGATGGACTGCTGCGAGATTTGCATCTGAATGTCGACGATCCGCAGACGCTTGCCGAGCGCTACCACCATGCGGTACGAATGATCGGTGAGAGCTGACACCCACTGCGGTTCGGCGCCTGACTGCGTTCAGCTAAGCTAGAGAGCAGCGTCCGGATTTCAGGCCGCCCGGGTCAACACCCGTGGGTGGGCTCTGCATCCCGACTTAACGATTCGAACTCCATCGTCAACGGAAGCACTCCTTATGGATCTCTCACGCTTTGCGCGTCGCCGCTACACCCTCGGTGCAACGCCGCTCGAATTTCTTCCCAACTTCACGCGGGCGCTGGACGGACCCAATGTCTGGATCAAGCGTGACGACATGCTTGGGCTGACGCCTGGCGGCAACAAGACGCGAAAGCTCGAATTCCTGGTCGCCGATGCCCTCGCCAAGGGCGCAGACACGCTGGTGACTTGCGGTGCGCCGCAGTCGAATCATTGCCGTGCGACGCTTTCTGCTGCAGTCAAGGAAGGGCTCAAGTGCCGCTTCGTGATCGAGGAACGGGTTGCCAATAGCTATAAACAGGACGCCAGCGGCAACAACTTTCTGTTCCGTTTAATGGGAGTTGAAGCCGTCACCGTGGTTCCCGGGGGCTCGAGCATGGTTGATGCGATGAACCGGGTGGTTGACGAACTCGCTGCTTCAGGACGCAAGGGCTATGTGATTCCGGGTGGAGGTTCCAATGCGATCGGCGGGCTGGGCTATGTGGCCTGCGCGCAGGAACTTCAGCAGCAGTTTTTCGAGCATGGAGTCCGTATCGACCGCATCGTCGTCGGTTCGGGCAGCTCCGGCACCCATGGCGGGCTGCTGGCCGGTTTTCTCGGCAACCGAATCGACATCCCGATCCTGGGCATTGGCGTCAGTCGTGATCCGGCCGACCAGGATCCGCTGGTGCTCAACGAGGCACAGGCGGTCGCCAATCTGCTTGGCCTGGACATGCAGGTTCCGCGTGAGGCGGTCGTCACCTTTGGCGAATACTGGCGACCGAAGTATTCGGTGCCGAACGCGCGGATGGTCGAAGCCGTACAGATGCTTGCCCGCACCGAAGCGGTTCTGCTCGATCCGGTCTACACCGGCAAGGTGATGGCTGGCTTAATCGGGCTCAGTCGCAACGGGACCTTGCGCAAGGGCGAGAACGTGCTGTTCATTCATACCGGCGGCATGCCGTCTGTGCATGCCTATGAGGCCGAACTGCTCGGCAACGTGCCGGTTCCCGACTGAACTGTCGCGTCGACCCGGCTCAGGCCAGACTCGCTGCGCGCTGGCGAATGTGGCGTTGAACCGCGTCGCTGGACGTGAGCCCGCTAGCGTAGCGGGTCAGCAGTTTGCCGATCCGCTCGCTCGGATAGCCAAGCTGCGTGAATGCGACGCCGCGATCAAACGCCTCGGCATAGTGGGCGATCAGCCCGTCGCGCAGCCGCAGGCGGGCGATTCCCTCGAAGACGATCATCTTTCCCGGGCTCTCGGGCTCACGAGACAGGTAGCTGAACAGGTAGCTCGCATAGGCGAGCTCGCCGCGTTGCGCGAGGTCATGAAACTGCCAGTAGAACGCCTCGCCTCCGACGTGAAAGCGATCAAGCATCGCGGCGATCTCGCTGCGGCCTTTGTGAGCCCCGAAAAAGTAGTCGTCGTAGACGCCGTCTTCGCAAAACAGGGCAGCTAGTCCTGAGGAGTCGTGCGCGCCGACCGCAGCGGCGAATTGTTCCAGCAAGTGTTCCAGTTCCATCAGGGCTCCTGGTTATTTGATCTGCCGTAACCGGTTATCAGGCAGCGAACTGCGCCTGCACCTGCAATGGGCCAAACGCATCCGGACGATCGGAGGTTGTGGCGCGGTGCAGATCTCGCCGCCAGCGCAAGTCATCGAACTCGGTGCCGCGATGCATCGTGCAGCGGTTATCCCACATCAGAAGATCGCCGACACGCCACCGGTGCGTGTACAGAAACTGGCGTTGCGTCGCGTGATCGATCAGTTCGCGCAGCAACTGTTCGGCCTGCTCGTCGGGCATGCCTTGAATCCGGCCGATATGCGAGGCGAGGTAAAGATTTCGTCGTCCGCTCTCGGGGATCGTGCGCACCAACGGGCGTGCGAAGGGCGCGAACGCGATCTTTTCGTCGTCGGTGAACTGGGTGAAGCCCAGGCGTCGGCGCGAGTAGACCAGAGAGTGCTCGCCGATCAGTCCGTCGATGCGCTGTTTCACGGCGGGAGGTAACGCGTCCCAGGCGGCCCGCAAATCTGCAAATTGCGTGTGTCCACCGATCGGCGCGACCGAGCGGCCATAGAGCATCGAGGCATAGCCAGACGGATGCTTGAATGAACTGTCGGTGTGCCAGAGCCGGTTTCCCATCTGGAACAGACGCGTCCTGCTTTCCCCTTTCCAGATCTGGCCTTCAGCGTCCAGATTCGCGATATCGGCGATTTCTTCGCGCGTGCGCAGCTTGCGCCCGCTCATCTGCCTGGCGACCGTGGTCTCGAGCGGACCGAAATTCCGCGCAAACGCCAGATGCTGCTCGACCGTGAGCTCCTGCGCCGGGAACACCAGGACTGCATACCGTGCGAACGCGTCGCGAACGATTTGTAGCGAGTCTTCGCTCAGCGGTTCGCGCAGGTCGATATCTCCGACTTCGGCGGCGAAGTCATCATGAAATGGAACGACGTTGATCGGTCTCGAACTCATAGTGCTCTCCTGGCGACGGACCACCCGATTGTAGGCAAGCATCGGCCGCCCGTCAGCAGGTCGATGGCCATCTGCTGCAACGCGAATTCGCACGGGTGCCGCGTCGCATCTTCATGCCATCTGATCGGTCAGCTCCCAGCGTCGGGCGCAGTCAGCAGGAAGTGTGCTCGCGAGATGGCGATCGGGCGGGCTGGATCGCTCTGCCAGCAGCGGATCTGCACGGTTGCGATTCGCGAACCCACACGCACCAGCTCGCAGCTGGCAAAGCTTTCCTCGGGCCGGCCCGAGCGCAGGTAGTCGATCGAGAAATCGATTCCCTTGGGCAGTTTCTCGCCACGCAGCACCTTAGCCAAATGCAGGATTGCTGCGGTTTCGCTGAACCCTGCAATCACGCCGCCATGCAAGGCCGGCAGGCGTGGATTGCCAACCAGCTTTTCCTGGTAAGGCAGCCGAAACAACGGTTGACGATCCGATGGGCTGACCCGGATTCCCAGGTATTGGGCGTACGGAATTGGCTGCTCCGGCATGACCGGCTCACTGGCGAGCGGGGCGGTCCAGGCGCTGGTAGCGGCGGGTTGCGAGGGTGAGTCGCTGAGCGGCTGTGCAACGCCACCCGGCTGAGTCGGACGTGTACCGGGTGCCGTTGACAGCATGAAGGTTGCCTGTGCGCTGGCTACCGGCTGCTGCTCTGAGTCTTGCCAAACGCTGGCGCGTACAAAGGCGATGCTGCGCGTCAACCGGTAACACTCGGCGTCGCAATGCAGATCACGTGCCGGAGTGGCAGGTCGCAGGTAATCCATGCGCAGGTCGAGTGTTGCATAGGGCTTGGGCTGGCCCAACGCGGCGCCGACCGCAAGTCCGCAAGCCGAGTCGGCCAGGACCGTCAGAGCACCTGGATGGATCAGCTCGCGCACCGGATCGCCGAGCCAGTCGGCACGTGCGGGCATCCGCATCGAGCCTCGGGAAGGCCCCAGCGCGGTCACAGTTACACCGATATCGCGCATATGCGGTGCGCGCGCGATGTATTTGCGATTCAGGTCTTCAATGAACGAGCTCATGTGTTGTGCAGGGGTCGTCGCTTCGCGTCGATTCGCTCTCTTTGCTACATTGCACGCAGTGTATCGCCCAGGGGCATAACGACGTGTCGATGGGCGGTCGCAATAGTCGTGCAATTTCAATCGTTCGTGAGTCAGGAACCATGACAGACATTTCGGCTGGCGGGTCATCGAAGACGCCTTTCAACGGAGGCAGGTTGCCCCTCGAAGGCGTCAAGGTGCTCGATTTATCCCGGGTACTTGCCGGGCCAATGTGCGCGATGACGCTTGGTGATCTCGGGGCTGAAGTCATTAAAGTCGAGCACCCGGGACGGGGAGACGACACCCGCGAATGGGGGGCTCGCGTCGGCAACACCGAAACCGCTTACTTCAACTGTGCAAATCGCAACAAGCAGTCGATCTGCCTGAATCTGGAGTCTTCTGAAGGTCAGCAAATCGCCAGAAAGCTGGCTGCGCAGTGCGACGTCGTCATTCAGAACTTCAAGTTCGGTGGCGCCGAGAAGCTCGGAGTTGGCTACGAGCAGATTCGTGCCGTCAAGCCGGACATCATTTACTGCTCAATCTCCGGGTACGACCGCACCGGC
Source organism: Quisquiliibacterium sp. (assembly GCA_023257915.1). Taxonomy (GTDB): domain Bacteria; phylum Pseudomonadota; class Gammaproteobacteria; order Burkholderiales; family Burkholderiaceae_E; genus Quisquiliibacterium. The sequence continues at coordinate 13,897 of JALRBB010000375.1, forward strand.
CCCGAAGCTGCACGACCGGGATATGACCTGGTGGTGCAGGGGGAGGCCGGATTGATGGCGATCAATGGCGAGGCGCACCTGCCACCGCTGAAATTCGGCGTTGCGGCGGTCGACATGTTCACCGGCATGTATGCAGCGCAAGGCATTCTCGCCTCGCTGTTCGACCG
>JALRBB010000413.1 GCA_023257915.1 Quisquiliibacterium sp.
ATCCACTTCTTCACGTATCGCCGGCCTTAACACCGCCTTCGTAGGTTTAGGCATGGGTTTGGTGGTCGGCGGCGTCTTGCTGCTGGATGCTCCAGCAGAACGCGTCGAGGTATCGCCGAGGATTTGCTGCACCAAAGAAGATCGTGACCTGAGACATCATGCGTTGAGCCTCCGACGGCGGAAACATGTCGCGAATGATTGCCCGGGATACGACGATGCCGGCGCCGGTGGACATGCCCTGCAGCGTGCGGAACAGCACCAGCGACGCGATGGACTCTGACAATGCGCAGCCCACCGATGCGAGGGTGAACGCGGCAATCCCGGTCAGTACGACCGGTCGCCTGCCGAAGCTGTCAGATAGCGCGCCATGAAACAGATTCATCGCCGCGAACCCGAACAGGTATGCGGACAAGGTTTGCTGCATCTGGACCGGGGTTGCGTCGATTGACTCGGCGATGCCTGCAAAGGCTGGCAGATAGGTGTCAATCGCAAACGGGCCGAGCATGCCGAGGCTGGCCAGCAGGATTGCCAGCGCCCAGCGCGGGGCGCGCCAGATCAGGTTTGCGTCAGGATTCATCTAGCGGAGGGCCGAAGGTTGGGGCGGCAGCAGGGTTCGCTGCACGCATGTCGAGCCGGTTCAATCGGCCGGGAAGGTCACCACGTGATCGACATCAAACCGGATTCCGATTCGCTCGCCGATGGCATGGTTGTGATGGCTGGGAACCAGTGCGAGGAGCTCAAGCCCGCTGTTCAGGCGAAGCGTGTAAAGAAACTGCGCACCCCGAAACGCCTTGCGGACAACTTCGGCGCGCAGAGGACTGGCATCGTCGTGGAGCACGTCGTCCGGACGCAGCAGCACGATCAACTCGCCGTTCGGACCGGCGCTGGCTCCGGCCAGGGCCTGGTCGGTCCGTGCGTGAATTGGCAGCATGCCCAGTTCGAACTCGACGCCGGAGACACCGTCACGTTGGCGCAGCGTGCCCGACAGCAGGCTGCCCATGCCCACGAAGTCGGCGACCTCGCGAGTCTCGGGGCGGTGGTACAGGCGATACGGAGTGTCCCACTGCGCGATCGCGCCGGATTGCATCACGCCGATCATGTCGGCAATCGCAAAGGCTTCGTACTGATCGTGCGTGACAAGCAGCGCGGTGGTTCTGGCCTCTTTCAAGATGCCGCGCAGCTCCATCGCCAGCCGTTCGCGCAGGTCGGGATCGAGATTCGAGAACGGTTCGTCCAGCAGTAGCAGACGCGGCGAAGGGGCCAGTGCTCTGGCCAGGGCGACCCGCTGCTGCTGTCCGCCGGAAAGCTCATGCGGATATGACTGAGCCATGGACGCCAGACCGACCAGTTCCAGCATGCGTCCGATCCGCTGCGCGCGCTCTGATGCCGAGCTCTTGCGCAGGCCAAACCCGACATTGTCCGCAACCGACAGATGCGGAAATAGCGCGTAGTCCTGAAACACGACGCCAACCCCTCGGGATTCCGGCTCAATCCAGATTGAACTGGACGCAACGATCTGCTCGTCGATTTCGATGCTGCCACGATCGGGGCGCACGAAACCGGCAATCGCTCGCAGCGCGGTGGTCTTGCCGCAGCCGGAGGTGCCGAGCAGGCATCCGATCTGGCCGTGCCCCAGTTCGAAACCGAGGTCATTGACCACGAGGTTCGAGCCCGCGGGCGATTGGTACGCGACATGAAGCCCGTGAACCCGCAAGGCGGCGTCTGCCAGCTGTGCGGGGGGCGAGGGTTGCAGGGCTGAATGCATATAATTCTCGTTTACCGCATTCTACCGAACAGCATCATCGACACGACGGCATTGTCCCCACCGAGCATCGCAGGCTCCGCGCGCGCAGCGCTGTGGCTGGAAAAGCTGTCTTCGTCCAGCCTGCTGACGTTCGCCACGATCGGGGCGCTGATGACCGCAGCCCCGGTGCTGGTGTTGCTTTGGCTGGCGTTCTCACCGCAGGGCGGGTGGGAGACTCTTGAGCATCTAGCCGTCACCGTGCTGCCAGCGGCGCTTGCAAGCAGCCTTGCGCTGGCGGCAATCGTCCTGGCGGTTGTCCTTGTCGCAGGCGTCGGTTGTGGATGGCTGGTTGCTGCGTACGAGTTTCCGGGGCGTCGCTGGCTGTCCTGGGCGCTGGTGCTTCCACTGTCGATGCCGGCCTTCGTGATGGCCTACGCCTACACCGATTTTCTCGACACCTCTGGCGCGTTACAAAGCTGGTTTCGGGACTTGAGCGGCCTGCAAGTCGGCGAGTATCTGTTTCCGGACGTGCGTTCATTGCCGGGCGCCGGACTGTTTCTCGGTCTGGCGCTGTACCCATACGTCTACATGCTCGCGCGCAGCGCGTTCGCCGAGCGCAGTCCGTCGCTTGGCGAGGCTGCCAGGTCCCTGGGTTTGGGTCCGCGCGCGACCTGGTGGCGCGTGACCTGGCCAGTTGCGCGCCCCGCGGTCGCGGCTGGTTGCGCGCTGGTGCTGATGGAGACCCTGGCCGACTTCGGGACAGTCAGCTACTTTGCGGTCGACACGCTCACCGCAAGTATCTACCGGTCCTGGCAGGGCATGGGGGACCGAATCGCAGCGGCGCGTCTTGCGTTGGTGCTGCTGCTGTTTGTCGGCTTGCTGGTGGCAGCCGAGCGGCGCCAGCGTGCCCGGATGCGGTTTTACCCGCGCGCCACCAAGCCTGCGCCGCGGATCAGCCTGAGCGGCTGGGCTGGTGTGCGTGCGACGGCCCTGGTGTCGTTGCCGCTGCTGCTGGGTTTCGTGGTTCCGGCGCTCTTGCTGTTGCGGGCCTGGCTCGCGGCCTCCGCGCCGATCGATGAGCGTTTTGGCGGATGGGTGATGAATTCGCTGCTCGTGGCACTGCTGGCTGCCGCGCTGATTCTGCCGGTGGCGTTGATCACCGCCTACGCCGCCCGATTGGTGCGCAATCGTTTCATCGGATTTGCCGTCACCCTGGCCTGTGCCGGATATGCGCTGCCGGGGATCGTGATCGGCGTTGGCCTGATGGTGCTGGTCGGTGCGCTGGACAACCTCGCTGGTCGCCTGCTGCTGGCGGGAACCATCGTGGCGGTGGTGTACGCCTATGGCGTGCGATTTTTCTCGATCGGCTACCAGGGGATGGAAGCGGCGCTCGCCCGGATCAGTCCGTCGATGGACCAGAGCGCTCGCAGTCTCGGTCTGGGGCCTTTCGAGGTGCTGCGTGAAGTGCACTGGCCCTTGCTGCGCCCGAGCATGGCAAGCGCTGCCTTGCTGGTTTTTGTCGATTGCCTGAAAGAATTGCCGGCGACCCTGGTGCTGCGGCCATTCAATTTCGATACGCTGGCGGTCAGCGCCTATCACTATGCCTCCGACGAGCGCCTGGCCGAGGCAGCACTTCCGTCGCTGCTGATCGTCGCCGCTGGCTTGTTGCCGGTGATCTTGCTGTCTCGGGTTGCTGGTCGCAGCGTGGCGGGAAACTGAGCGCGCGGGTTGGCGATCGCTGGCGGCCTCGGTTTCGCCGCCTCACGCACAGCTTCTGTGCTATAGTCTTGCGCTCATTAGGCGCGTAGCTCAGTTGGTTAGAGCACCACCTTGACATGGTGGGGGTCGTTGGTTCGAATCCAATCGCGCCTACCAATTCTGGTAGGCAGCGGCACCCGGTGGGTGCCGGTGTTCCTTGTAAGAGCTGGTAGTCGGAAAGCCGCGGCGAGAGAAAGGGCCCGTTGTCCAGATGGTTATGACACCGCGAACTACGAAAGCGTCGGAGTCCTGATCCCGGCCCGGGTTTTTCTGCTTCAACACGGTTTTCAAAGAAAACAAGCGCGGCCAGTCCGCGCTTTTTGTTTTTCTGTCCATGCGTTGTCCGGTGTGAACCCGGTTGCATTGGGCGGAGCGCCCGACAGGGCGTTGTACTTGACAGGCAAACAGGTGCTCCACATGGTCAATGTCACGCTTCCAGACGGCTCGGTTCGGCAGTTCGATGCCCCGCCCACTGTCGCCGATGTCGCTCGCTCGATCGGTGCCGGACTCGCCCGAGCGGCGCTCGCCGGTCGAATTGACGGCAGACTGGTCGACACTAGCGAGCGAATCGACACCGATGCGCGCCTGGAGATCATCACCGAGCGTGAGCCCGATGGTGTCGACATCCTGAGGCACTCGACCGCGCACCTGCTCGCTTACGCGGTCAAGGATCTGTACCCGGATGCTCAGGTCACGATCGGTCCGGTCATTGATAACGGCTTTTACTACGACTTCTCATACAAGCGTCCGTTTACGCCGGACGATCTGATCGCAATCGAGGCCCGAATGCGCGATCTGGCAGCGCGCGACGAGGCGGTCACGCGTGAGGTCTGGGACCGCGACGAAGCAGTCCGGTTCTTCGAGTCGATTGGCGAGAATTACAAGGCCGAGATCATCGGCGCGATCCCGGCCGGAGAAAAAATCTCCCTGTATCGCGAGGGTGATTTCGTCGATCTGTGTCGGGGGCCGCACGTGCCGTCCACCGGCCGGCTCAAGGTGTTCAAGCTGATGAAGCTTGCCGGCGCTTACTGGCGCGGCGACTCACGCAACGAGATGCTGCAGCGCGTCTACGGGACCGCCTGGGGCACGCAAAAGGACCA
>JALRBB010000394.1 GCA_023257915.1 Quisquiliibacterium sp.
CGCAGCGGCGTCGCGATCAGGCCAAGGCAGAGCGCGCACAGGCCGCCATCCAGGAGCCCCCCGCGACCAGCGTTCCCGATGGGCCAGCTGGCCCGTCGAAAGCCAGCTCAGTCGATCCAGATCAGTGAGGCCATCCGCCCAGTCTCACGATCCCGGCGGTACGAATAAAAGCGATCACGATCGCTGACCGTGCACAATCCGCCGCCAAAAACCTGCGTCACCCCGGCTCTGGCGAGGCGCTGCCTGGCCAATTGGTAAATATCGGCATACCACTTGCCCGGCGCGACACCGACAGAAAATGCCGCTTGCGCTTCGCGATCCACAGCACAAAACGCATCACGCACCTCCTGCCCCACTTCGAACCGTGCCGGCCCGATCGCCGGCCCCAGCCACGCCAGCCAGCGTCTCGGCCCAGCGCGCAACTCGAGCGCCCGCAGCGTCGACTCGACCACCCCGGCAGCCAGCCCCCGCCAACCGGCATGGACCGCCCCGATCGCCTCGCCGTCCTCACTGCTCAGCAGAATCGGCAGGCAATCCGCGGTCAGCACCGCCAGGACCAGAGCCCGACGCGTGGTGATCGATGCGTCCGCGCGCGGCGCTGGACCGTCTGCAACCACATCAGAAGCCTGATCGGCGTCGAAGACCGTGATGCCGTGGACCTGCTCCAGCCAGCGCGGCGGCCCTGGCAGCCGGCAAGCAAGCCGCTCGCGATTGGTCGCGACGTCGCGGCTCAAATCGCCACAATGCGCACCGAGATTCAGACCTCCGGCGGCGCCTGAGGCGAGGCCCCAGCGCCCGGAGCTGACCCCGCCCATGCGCGTCGTCGACAACGCGTGTACACGGCGAGGTACCGGCCAGCGCGGTTCGAGTCCAAACGATGTCTCAATCGCTGATGCTTGCATCGAGATCATGCAACAAGGCCCCCAGATCGCAACCGCTCGATTGTGCCAGCGTCATCAGATCAATCGGCGGGAGACTCGTCCAGTGTCGGGTGTCCCCATCCGAGGGCGAGCTTAGCCCAAGCCGCCAGGCATGCAGTGCCTGTCGTCCGATCGCGTCGACTCGCCCACCGTACAGCGCGTCTCCGAGCAACGGATGGCCGATGCTTTTCATATGCACCCGGATCTGATGCGTACGCCCGGTACTCAGCCTGCACTCAACCAAGGAAGCAGGCTGACCAGCCACGCCCAGCACCCCAAGTCTCGACATCGAGGTACGTGCCGGTTTTCCGTTCACTCCTTGAACCACCGCCATTCTCAGCCGCATGCGCGGATCCCGCCCGATTGGCTCCTCGATCTCGGCTTGCATCGGAGCAATCCCATCGACGATCGCCAGATAACGTCGCGACATCGAACGATCCGCCAATTGTGCTGTCAGCGAGGCCAGCGCCCGTTCGCTGCGAGCCACCACCATCAGACCACTGGTGTCCTTGTCCAGCCGGTGCACGATGCCGGCCCGCGGAAGCTCTCTTTGCGCGGGCCGGTGATACAGCAGCCCGTTGAGCAGCGTATTGCGCCAGTTTCCGGGCGCAGGATGCACGACCAGGCCTGCCGGCTTGTCAATGACAAGGATGTCCTCGTCTTCGTACACGATGCAAAGCGCCACCGGATCTGGCGAAAATGAAGAATCCGCCTCTCGGGGCAGCGGGGACACCAGCAGCGATTCAAAGCCGCCCAGTCGCGTGCTCGACGACAGCGTGCGCTGCGGACAAACAATTGCGCCGAGTTCGATCCACCTCTGCACCCGCGAACGGGACAAGCCTGCGATCCTGTCGGCAAGCGCGGACGCGACGAAGCGATCGGCCCGCATGCCTGCCGCGCCCTCGGCGCTGAGCACAATCTGTCCATCGGGCTCTTCATGGCCCACATCGGCATCGGCAAGCAGGACCTGATCGGCGTACAACTGCGCATCAGGCCGGGCCTTGCCCCCCGCTTCGCTATAATCGTCAACACTCAAGCAAGGTCTCCCGGGCGGCCACGCGGTTCACTTCGCAGCGGATCGACCGGCCAGATCCAACTACGGTGCATGCAATGTCGGCGATGATCCTGTTCTCAAGACGTCTGGCGGTGGTGATCGCAGCCATGGTTCTGACCGCATGCAATACGGCGCGCACATCCGACGAAACGCTGAGTTGGACCCCTGAAAAATTATATGCAGACGCGCGCGACGAGATCACGTCCGGCCGCTACGACGCCGGCATCAAGCTGCTCGAGACCCTGGAGTCACGCTACCCGTTCGGACGGTGGGCGCAGCAAGCGCAGATCGATATCGCATACGCGCATTATCGCGCAGGCGAGCGCGCCCAGGCTCTCGCTGCGATCGAACGCTTCCTGAAGCTATATCCGAACCACGAGTCGCTCGACTACGTCTATTACCTGAAAGGTCTCGTCAACTTCAACGAGCAGCAGGGCTGGCTGAGCAGATTCGGCGGTCAAGACCTCAGCGAGCGCGACCTGGACGCCGCGCGTGAATCCTTTGACGCGTTCAAGCTGGTCGTCACCCGATTTCCCGAGAGCAAATACGCAAACGATGCCGAGGCGAGAATGAAGTTTCTCGTCAATGCGATGGCCTCCGGTGAAGTGCATATCGCTCGCTACTATTTCACGCGCAATGCCTTCCTGGCGGCGGCAAACCGGGCACAGGCGGCGATTCGAAAATACCCGCAGGCTCCGGCGGTCGAAGAGGCGCTGTACATCCTGATGCGCTCCTATGCGCAACTCGGCCTCGAAGAGCAGCGCTCCGACGCGGAACGCGTTCTGAAGGCAAATTTCCCGGACAGCCAGTTAATGGTTCGCGGGCTTCCGATCGAGAACAAGCGCTGGTGGCAGGTCTGGCGCTAGTTCGCCACATCCGCTGCGCGGGGCTGCTCAAGTCGGGCAAGAAATTCGAATGCCTCGTCAACTGAGCGGGTCCGCTTGAAGTCGGGCAGGCTTTTCAGCAAGGTACGACCATAGCTTCGGTCTGCGAGTCGTGTATCGCAAACCACGAGCAAGCCGCGGTCGCGCTCGGACCGAATCAGACGACCGGCTCCCTGCTTGAGCGCCATGGCGGCTGCCGGCAGTTGCATCGTCCTGAATGGATCCAGTCCGGCGCGGCGAGCCGCCTCGATCCGCGCGCGCAACACCGGTTCGTCGGGCGGCGCGAACGGCAATTTGTCGATGATGACCAGCGATAACTGATCGCCGGGAACGTCCACGCCTTCCCAGAAGCTGGCGCTGCCTACCAGAACCGGAGCCGGATGGGTTCTGAAGCGCTCGAGCAATTCAGCGCGCGAGGCGCTCCCCTGCACCAAAAGCCCAAGTTGCGGCTCCTCGGTCGCGATCACATCCGTGAATCTGGTGCCGAGTTGTTCGACCATGCGCAGCGTCGTGCACAAGACGAAGGCCCGTCCGCGATTTGCCTTGATCAGCGGCCAGATCTGGCGAAATACGCGATCGGAGAAGTCTGCCCCGGAGGGCTCGCCGATCCCTTGCGGGACGTACAGCAGCGCCTGACTCTGGTAATCGAACGGACTGTCCGAGACGAGGCTTCGGCCATCATCCACCCCAAGCGCCTGCTTAAAGTGCCCGAATCCTCCGCTGACCGCCAGGGTAGCCGACAGAAAGATCCAGGCGCGAGGCCTGCCGGTGATATGTCGCCGGAATGCATGCGCAACCGACAGTGGCGTCGAATGCAGGGTAAACCCGTTGCCATGCACTTCGGCCCAGACCACAACCGGAACCCGCGCCGCCTGATCGGGATCGATCATCAAATCTTCACCGGGTTCTGGTTCTGAATCCGTTACCTCAGAAGTTGCCTGCGGAGCGCCCTGCTCGCGGGTTTCGCGAAGCCAGTCGCGCATCGACGCACACAGTTCCTGCGCACGTAAGGCGCAACGGGCAAGCTCCCTGCCCCGCTCGGACGAAGCGACCAGCAGTTCGGCAACCTGCTCGAGTCGCATCAGACATTGATCAATCTGCTCGAGAAAACCCGAACGTGCGCAGGCGTTCACCGCGTCGAGACGCCCGGGCTGCCCCGCGGCAAGTCGCAACTCGCGAACCGCTTGCTCGATCTGTCGGGAGCTTTCGGTCCAGTCGGCCGCATCACGCGCCTCGCCAAGGCCGGCGCGAAGCATGTCACGGGCGAAATCCAGCAGGCGACGGGCAGAAACCGAGGTGCCGAAGAACTGGGTGGCAGTCTCCGGCAACTGATGCGCCTCGTCGAACACCAGCGCATCGGTGGTCGGAAGCAGATCTGCCACGCCTTCCTCGCGCAGCGCGAGGTCGGCACAAAACAGATGATGGTTGACGACAATCACGTCCGCACGCTGGGCGGCCTGACGCGCCTTGAACACGAAGCAGCGATCGAAGTCGGGACAGTCTTGCCCCAGACAGTTCTCCCGAGTCGAGGTCGCCTGATTCCAGGCTGGCGCATCCTCGGGAACACCTGGCAGAGCCGAACGATCGCCGCTGTCGCTGACCAGCGCAAATCGCTCGATGCGGCGCAGATCGGCAATATCCTTGCGCGAGCCGAATCGTCCCTCCGCGAGATTTCGCTTCAGATGGTATCGGCAAACATAATTCGAGCGCCCCTTGAGCAGGGCAACCTCGGCACGCAGATCGAGCACCCGGAGCATTTCGGGCAGATCACGGCCGAACAATTGGTCCTGCAGATTTCGTGTCCCGGTCGATAAGAGCACTCTCGCCCCGGACAGCAGCGCGGGGACGAGGTAGGCGAAGGTCTTGCCGGTCCCGGTTCCGGCCTCGGCCACCAGCCGATCACAGGAATCAATCGTCTCTGCGATTGCCTGCGCCAATTGCAGTTGTCCGTCTCGAGCCACAAAGCCCGGATGATGGGCGGCAATCGGACCGTCGGCAGACAGGGCATGAAGAACCGCCCGCACCAGGGCGGACGGTGCGTTGTCGTCGCTGGACAAAATACTCAACTCAAGCGGGCACGTCAGGCACCAGCTGCATCTGCAGCAGCAAGATGGTGTCCTTGATCTGCAGTTTGCGTTTCTTGAGCCTGCGTAACTGCAATTCGTCCAGTCGACTCTGGGGGCCAAGCGCCTCGATCATCGAGTCAAGGCCGCGATGCTCCAGTTGCAGCTCCGCGATGCGTCGTTTGATCGCTTCCACGTCTTTCATGGTCCAGTGATTCGCCAGCAGATTCGACGTCTCGTCGTGCCGCGAGGCGGCAAGCGGCAATGATAGCCCCGATTGCGAGCCAGTGAACCTGCTCGGCCATTCGGTCGACCCTAAGGCCGGCCTTGCGAATCGAGCCGCTGCGCTTCGTCGCGGACCTCGATCTGGATCTGTGCTTCGCGCAACACCGCTCGTGCTCGAATTTCGGCACGCCGCAGCCGATATTCAGCCTCGCGACGCTCCACTCCCAGCTTGTCCAGGCAGGCCGTCACGAAAAAACGCGCATAGCAATCGCGTTCGCGCTGTCGCCACTGCGGCAGCAATTCGGCACGCGAGGCCGCTGCCGCGGCTAGCGCGGCGTCGGCCTGATCCCGATCATGGATGGCGGCGGGCTCAGGCACAGACAGCAGGCTCGCGACCGGAGGCGAAGCGCAACCATGCAGCAGCAGCAACGCGCCCAGCGCAGCTGCGCCAGCGCACAGCAGCCGCCCGATCCCGGAAAATCTGCCCGCTGGCGTCATCGTCCAGCCCCCTGGCTGCCCGCTGGCGCGAACGCACCGGGAAAATATCGATGCGTCAGGTCGCTGGCGTGCACCGGCGACTCCCTCTGAGCATGGCCCGCGTATCTGCGCCAGTCGCGCACCCAGAAAATCTGATCGCATAGCTTGCGCATACCGATCGTTTCACGATCACCGATCAGCACGCCGTGCACCTTGAGTCCGTTTGCGATCCGAAGGCTCGAGAATCGCTGCAGCAATGCCTCTGGTGTGCCGAATTGCCCGTCGGAGGCGACCAGCAGATCCGCATCTCTCCAGCGCCCGAGTTCCAGCTCGCCAACGATTCGCTCCAGCGGTCCGCAGATATCTGTACCGCCATGAAAACTTCTGCCCAGAAAATCGCCGACGGTACGCAAGCCCTCGAAATCTGCACGCAAACGCCATTCGGTCAACTCATCCGGTCCGCTGAACGCAAAGACCAGACACTCGCGCCGTCCAGCAGCCGCGGCGCGCATCGCCTCGAGCACCACTGCCTTGGCGACCTGCTCGGCGGCGCCCTGCATCGAAGCCGAGGTGTCGACGCACAGGAGCATCGGTCCGCGCTCGGCGTCAAAGCGCTTTTGCGGTATCTGCGACTTCACCAATCCGTCAGCGCGCTCCCACCGAATCTCGGACCCGACATCGCGATGCTGATAGGCGAGCAATGTCTGCTCAGCGATCCGGGCTGCCAGCAAGCGACGACGGCGGCGCAGCAGCATCGCCTCACTGGCGAGCATGCGCGTAAAGTCGCCACTTCGCCGTATGCCCGATGTCTCCAGCGGCGCGCCCGGCAGACTGGTCTGGCGGCGTTTACGGACCCACTGGGGAGACTGCGCACAGGGCATCTGCAGCGCGACGTTCGTCATGATTTCGCGCTGCGTCGCTTCTCGGCGTCCGATGCCGCGAATCAGCGCCGCAAGCCGGGGCATCTGCTCGATGCGTGCGCGGGCATCGAGAACCTGCTGCCATTGTTGCGAGCGCAGATAGCCTCGCACCTCGGACCAGCGCGCAAAACTCGCGATTCCGTCCAGCGTTTCAACTACCCTGAGTACCTCACGATATTCAGCGGCGCGTTGCTCCCAGTCATCGAAAAATGCCTGTGCGCAAGCCGCTGCAGCCTGCTCACGCCCGAGAGCCGCAGCAAGCAAGGCAACTCTGTCGACATGCCACAGCAGGTTACGCAAAACCTGATCTGCCAGTTCCGCGCTGGCACGAACGAGTTGTCCAAGACGCAGTCGTGCACAGGCCGAAATGAAGGGCGCGATGATGTCGGCTTGCGGCCAGCTATCACCGGGCTCGAGCGGATCGAGGCCCTTGAGCAGACGCTCGTGCGATTTGGCAAGCACGCCGAGCCGGGTGAAGACAGAGCCTTCGCTATTGATGATCGCCGGCAACCACAAGCGGCGCGACAGGCCATCGAGCGCAGCAAGACTGCGTTCGAGTCGCAGCGGATCGAAGCGCTTGGGCGCGATTGCAAGCGCTTTCATGCCTGCGCACCGACAGGGCCCGGAACCTGACCGTCATCATGCTCTGCCAGCGGCAAGGCCGTATACGCGGCACGCACCTCTTCGAGGCGCCGGCATTGCGCAGCCACCCGCGCCTGATTCTCATCCAGCGTCGTTGCGACCCGAGCGATCAAGTGTGGTGACACCCACAAGCTCGCCCTGAACTGGCTGAGCAGCGTCTCGCGATGGTCAGCGCCCTGTTCAAGCTGGTTGCGCGTCTGCTCAAGCACCGTGTCAATCTGG
>JALRBB010000471.1 GCA_023257915.1 Quisquiliibacterium sp.
GTCCGCGTCGGACAAACCCTGCAGCACGGGAAGCAGCCGGTTCCCGTGCCCTGAGATTCACGAGCCGGCAATCGCATCAAGCAAAACGGAGATCCAGATGGCGGGCATCAACTACAGCGAGAAGATTCCGAACAATGTGAATCTGAGCGAGGACCGTGCGCTGCAGCGTGCGGTCCTCGCTCAGGTTCACGTTGTTCGGAATCTTATCGCTGTAATTGATGCCCGCCATCTGGATCTCCGTTTTGATTGATGCGATTGCCGGCTCGTGAATCTCAGGGCACGGGAACCGGCTGCTTCCCGTGCTGCAGGGTTTGTCCGACGCGGACCATGCCACGGCGGGGATGGCTGAATCCTAGGCAGATTGGGATTCGCTGTAAAGCATTATGTTGCAGTCTTGTGTATTATTTTGCATTTCTCGACCAGCAGATTCGGAGGATGGACTTGCCTACGCGACCCGATCGCCCCAAGCTACGCCGGCCTCGAATCCTTCAGCCCGCTCTGTGACCGAATCCGCCCTTCCCACCAAGCCGCCGGCCAATGCAGGCCCTGACCCGGCACTCATGCAGATCCAGGATCTGCAACTCGACGTCCAGGTGATCGGCAGCATTCACCCAGGCAGGCCGACCCTGGTGTTCCTGCACGAGGGCCTCGGCTGCATCGCGCTATGGCGAGCGTTTCCGCGGCAACTTGCCGAGCGTACCGGACTGCCGGCACTGGTGTATTCCCGGCGCGGTTACGGGCGCTCGCAGGGCTTTGGCGAAGAACTGCAGCCCGGGTTCATGCACGACGAGGCGCGTCAGGTGCTGCCAGCGCTGCTCGAGCGATTCGGAGTGGATCGCCCGGTGCTGGTCGGCCATAGCGACGGCGCTTCCATCGCACTGATTTACGCTGCTTATGCGGCAGCGCCTGCCGACAGGCTGCCGATCGCGCCGCTTGCGGTGATCGCCATGGCACCACACCTGTTCGTCGAACCGGTCACCGTGGAATCGATCGCTGCGATCGCCGCGCGCTTCGAGGCCAGTGATCTGCCGCGCCGACTCGGTCGCTATCATGACGATCCGGTCCGCACCTTCGGGCACTGGACCCGCGCCTGGCTCAGCCCCGAATTCCTCACCTGGAACATCGAGGCGCAGGTGGCCCAGATCCGATGTCCGGTGCTCGCGATACAGGGCCATGCCGATGAATACGGCACGATGCAGCAGGTTCGACGGATCGCTGAACTGGTATCGCACTCGCGCGTGATGGAGATCGACGACTGCGGACACAGCCCTTTCGTCGATCAAGCGCAAGCGGTACTCGACGCGATCATCGAGTTCCTGCAGGCAGCTGCAATCAGCCCGGTGCGCGCAGCACCTTAGACAGACATTCCACCGCGCGCAGCACATCGGTGCGCGAGACATCCAGGTGCGTGACCGCCCGGATCGTCGTCGCCCCAAATGCCCCCATCTGCACGCCCTGGCGCTCGAGCCCGGCGCACACATCGGCCGCCAGCAGGCCGGTGTCAGCAAGATCGAAGAACACGATATTGGTCTGCACGGTGGACGGGTCTATGCGGATGCCAGGCAGGCGCGCCAGCTCGGTGGCCAGCAGCTGCGCATTGGCATGATCCTCGGCCAGTCGATCGACATGATGATCCAGCGCATACAGCGCAGCCGCGCCCGTTGTTGATGCCGCATAATACTTATACTTAGCCAATATGTCTGTACCATCTCTTCTGTGTTTTATCTCATCTGTGTCGACAGTGGTTGGTTTCGTTGGTGCCGTTGTTGTCGCACCAATC
>JALRBB010000502.1 GCA_023257915.1 Quisquiliibacterium sp.
ATCCGCATGCCGAATAGGCAGCAAACCGTCATGGCGAAGATGTGATACAGCGGCAGCGCGCAAACTACGACAAGCTGCTCCGGGGGCGGACCCTTTTTCGGATTGTTCAGCGCCGGTTGCAGCCAGGCCTCGGTCTGCAGCAGGTTCGCGATCAGATTGCGATGGACCAGCGTCGCGCCCTTGGACAATCCGGTCGTCCCGCCGGTGTACTGCAGGAATGCGACATCCTCGAGCCCGAGTTGGGGTTGCTCCAGGCGCATGCTTGAACCGTCGCGAACCACGGCGCCAAAGCGCAGCGCGCCTGGCAGAGCATAGTCCGGCACCATCTTCTTGACCTTGCGCACGACGAAGTTCACCAGCGTGCCCTTGGCCAGACCGAGCATGTCGCCCATCGCCGCAAGCACCACATGCTTGACGTCGGTGCGTGCGATCACCTTCTGCAGCGTGGCGGCAAAGTTTTCCAGAATGAAAATCGCCTTTGCGCCGGAATCCTTTAACTGGTGCTCGAGCTCGCGTGGCGTGTACAGCGGATTGACGTTGACAACGACCAGGCCGGCTCGCAGGATCGCAGCCAGCACCACCGGGTACTGCAGCACATTGGGCATCATGATCGCAACACGATCGCCCTTGACCAGTCCCTGGGCCTGGAGCCAGGCCGCCACCGCCCGCGATGCGTCGTCGATGTCGCCGAAGGTGATCTCCTTGCCCATGCCGACATAGGCCTTGCGGCTGCGGTACTTAGCGAACGACTCGTCGATCAGCTGGACGAGCGACGAATACTGGTGATAGTCGATGTCGGCAGGCACGCCTGCCGGGTAGCTCTTGAGCCAGAAGCGATCCATGTTCCCCTCCTGTTGAATTTGTTGTCGGCCCGCTGTTGCTGATTGACCCTGTACTGGAACAGGGCGGGCACTTTCTGCTTCGATGATAGCGCCTTAGTCGTGCACACCCCCGCGGGCTTGCATCTTCTCGTCTGGCTTCGCCGAAGCGCCGGGCAGCTGCGGTATGAACGCAGAGGTCGAATCGGCGCTCGGCGCCCCCCGGCCAGAGTACCTCTTCGTCCAGCGATCCCGCTCGGCGACATCCATCTCGGCGAGCTTGGTGACCGCATCGAAAAAGCTGCGCATGTCGCCGTTCTGCTCAGCCAGCATTGCGCGAAACGCCGGTACCAGTGCGTTGTAGGTCGCCACGGAGGCGAGGTGCGCATTGCCGGGCATCGAGGCGAACCAGCGATCGAACCCGGAAAAACCCTGCCAGGCGTGCGTTTTCAAATGCTCGTACTCGGCGCGCAGCGCGGCAAACAGATCGCGCTTAGCGTCACGTTTCGCCAGATCGGGACCGCCGCTGGCATAGACCGCCTGCAACTGCGCACGATGTCGGCGCAGCAACGCGATGAACTCCTGCCTGCGGGTCGCCAGTACGCTAGCCTGCTGCTGCAGACGCGGATCGGCGCGATGCGCAAGCCAGCGCTGCACGCCGGCCTCTTCGACCGCGGTCGCGAACGATTCGTTGAAGGTCGAATCGCCTTTCAGATACACAACCTGATGCGCGAGCTCATGAAAGATCAGGCGGGCCAGCTCCGGCTCCGGAAATCCAATGAACGAGCTGAGCAGCGGATCATCAAACCAGCCGAGAGTCGAGTAAGCAGGCACGCCAGCAATCTGGACATCCCAGCCGTCGGCGCGCAGTTGCTCGGCCGCGCGCTCGGCCTCGTCGCGGTCGAAATAGCCGCGGTACGACACGCAACCAGCAACAGGGAAACACCATCGCTTCAGATCCAGCGAAAGTTCCGGTGCGGCAAACACGTTCCAGACAACGAATGGGCGGCCGATCTCCGCGTAGCGGGTATAACTGCCGTTATCTGGCAAACCAAGTTCCCTGGACGCAAAACTGCGGATCTGCTGGGCAAGCCGCAAGCGCCCAGCGAGCGGCTCGGTGGTCGTCCCATCCGCCAGCAAATCATCAACCGCACGCGCCTGGCCCATCAGGCGAAGATGCCCGCTCGCCGACTGCAGGTAGTAACCGAGATCCGGGGCTCCCGCGCTGCATGCCATCAGGGCAGGCAACAAGACGAACAGCGTAGCAAGGCGAAGCAAAATCCGCATGATGTCGGGGTCCCGGACAAGCGCCATTCCCGATCGCGCAACCGGCGCACGTCGTGGCGTTCCACAAGGCTAGCGAATGCGCGTCGGGCATACAACACAAGTCTGCGCGAATGCTAAGCTTCCGGTCTCGAAAACGGCCTGGAGCCCGTCCATGAACCTCGTCGATCGCATCGTGCAGTTTCACCACGAAATCCGTGACATCAGACGCGACATTCATGCGCACCCGGAGTTGCGCTTCGAGGAGAACCGGACCGCCGAACTGGTCGCCCAAAAGCTCGAGAGCTGGGGAATCCCGGTGCACCGCGGTCTGGGAAAAACCGGCGTGGTCGGGACGATCAGGCAAGGCAGTTCCGGGCGATCGATCGGGTTGCGCGCCGACATGGATGCGCTGCCGATGCAAGAGCACAACGAGTTCGAGCATCGTTCCCGCAACCACGGAAAGATGCACGCATGCGGGCATGACGGGCACACCGCAATGCTGCTGGCAGCCGCGAAGTACCTGGCCGAGCATCGCAACTTCGACGGCACGGTGCATCTGATCTTCCAGCCGGCCGAGGAAGGCGGGGCCGGTGCACAACGCATGATCGATGATGGGTTGTTTGAGAAATTCCCCTGCGATGCAGTGTTCGGCATGCACAACTGGCCGGGCATGAAGGTCGGTCAGTTCGGCGTGCGCGCCGGCCCGACGCTTGCGAGCAGCAATGAGTTTCGGATCACGATCACCGGCCGCGGCGCACACGCGGCGCTGCCACACAATGGCATCGATCCTGTGCTGGTCGCCACCCATGTCGTTCAGGCACTGCAATCGATCCTGACACGCAACAAAAAGCCGATCGACTCTGCGGTGCTATCAGTCACTCAGATTCACGCCGGTGAGGCGGTCAACGTCATCCCCGATTCGGCAGTGATCTCGGGAACGGTCCGCGCCTTCACGCTGGAAGTGCTCGACATGATCGAGGAGCGGATGCGCGAGATCGCCGAGAAGCTGCCAGTGGCCTTCGGCGCCAGCGGCTCGCTGTACTTTCATCGCAACTATCCGCCCTTGATCAATCACGCCAACGAAACCGAATTCGCCCGCTCGGTGCTGCAGGACGTAGTTGGCGATGCAAACATCTTCGAGTTCGAACCGGCGATGGGGTCCGAAGACTTTGCATTCATGCTGCAAGCCAAGCCCGGAAGCTACATCATGGCCGGCAATGGCGACGGCAGCCACCGGGATTCGGGTCACGGCATGGGGCCGTGCATGCTGCACAACCCTTCGTACGACTTCAACGACGACCTGATTCCGGTTGGGGCAACCTACTGGGTCCGGCTAGCCGAGAAGTTCCTCGCCAAGGCCTGAAACCATCCGCCAAGCGCGCCGCCACTCCGGCGGCGCATCACAAGCCATCGGTCGACACCCGAACCACGATGAACGCACCCGAGACCTACCTCGGCAGGCACCCCGCCGTCGCCGCGATCCGGAACTTTCACGGTGACCTGATCGAGATCCGGCGACAACTGCACCAGAACCCCGAGCTCGCATTCGAGGAGCACTTCACCAGCGAACTGGT
>JALRBB010000523.1 GCA_023257915.1 Quisquiliibacterium sp.
GGCGTGACCGGATGCACGCTCATGATCGGATGCCGGTCGATCCGGTACACCTGCCCGTCGGTGCCGGAGCGCGCGAACAGGTGGCCGAACAGCGCATAGCGGCCAAGTGCGGGCGTGCCGCAGACAACCGGGATCGTCGAGTCCGCAAAGCGTGGGCGCGCGAGCTGCATGACCCGGCCGATACTGCCGATCGACGGGGCGCTGTCGAAGGTCGAGCAGACCTTGTAGTGCACGATCGGCGCCCCGAGCGCGGCCAGGGCGTCGAAGACCGCCGGCAGATGCTGATCCATCTCCTGCGGCGTCATGCCACGACTGTCGCCGGCGATGCCAATCGCCTCGAGATCCTGGTAGCGCTCCAGCATCGCGCGGCTTGGCGGCTCCAGGAACAAGGCGCAGCGCACGCCGGCAAAGGCGAGTACTTCGAGGGCATCGGTCGATCCGGTGAAGTCGTCGCCATAGAACGCGAGTCGCAGCGATGCGGCGGCCGGATTCGAAGTCATTGGTGTGTCCTTGTTCATGCCTTGCCGGCGAACTGCTTAATCGCTGCGGCGAGCGCCGGATGCGACGCGGCATAGGTTTGAAGATCGATCCCGGCGACCGCGGCTTCCCAGCCCTCGCGCATGCTGTCGACGCCGGCGGCGACACCCTGCGGATGGCCGATGATGCCGCCGCCCGCCAGGTGCATCAGATCGACGCTGCGCAATTGCGCGTACATGCGCGGAGCCTGTCCGGCCCACTGTCCGGAGGAAAACACCGGCATCACCGGCATCTCGCCGGCCAGTGGCGCGAGGCAGCTTCTGGCCGACGCGATGACCGACTCGTCCGGTTCCCAGAACTTGCTGCTCAGGCCGTTGACATGCAGTTGGTCAATCCCGGCGAGCCGCCAGATCTTCTGGTAAGCGGCAAACTCGAAGCCCAGACTCGGGCATCGGGTCAACGCGCCCCATCCGTTGCGGTGCCCATGGATCGGCAGGCGCGCGTGGCGCCGCAGATGCTCAACGCCGGATGGGCCGACCGCGTTGATGCTAACCATCACGCAGGTGCCGCCCACGCGCAGCACCTCATCATGCCGATGCAGCATCTGATCGATGCTGCCGGAAATGTTGATCGCATACATCGGCATCCGACCGGTGCGGTCGGCATGGCGATGCAGCACCGGCATCACCGCCGCGAGACGCTGCGCAAACGGCGCGTACGGCGGATCGGCCATCAGCTCGTCATCCTTGATGAAGTCGATCCCGGCGGCGCACAGCGAATCGACCAGCTCGGCGGTCTGGGCAGCGGTCAGCCCGATGCTTGGCTTGATGATGGTGCCGATCAGTGGCCGGCCGAACACGCCGGCCTTCTCGCGAGTGCCCTGCACGCCGAACTGCGGCCGCAGAAACTGCTTCGCATAGCTGTCCGGCAGTTCAAGGTCGAGCAGCCGCAATCCGGTAACCTCGCCGAGCTCGAACAAATTGCCTGCGACCGTCGCCAGTAGCGTGGACAGATTGGGGCCGACGTTGTCGACCGGAAACGCAATCTCGATCTCGGCGCGACGAAACACCCGCGGTCCGGTCAGTCCGGGATCACGGGCGCTCGGCAACGAAGGCTCGCCCGCCTCGCCGAGCTCGCGGATCGAGACGACCCGGGCGCGCGAGCGTTGCTTGAGCTGATCGGTCTCGCCGGGCAGCGCTAGAAAGGTGCCGCTGGATTGCTCGCCGGCGATGACTTCGGCGACTTTTTCGATCGGCTCCGGGCTCTCGACGAGATATCGGGTGAGGAATTCCGCTCTGGGGTTCTGATTGGCCATGGGTCGAATGACTGTGCGGTGAACGAGCCGTGCAGCTGTCAGTTTTTCTCCAAGCGACAGCGCAGGATGTTAAAAAGCGCGAGTATGCTTCACAAACGATATAAATTCGGGTTTTCGTGACTTAAACTCACATCACCATGCAAACGCCCCGCCCCTCGCTGAACGCGCTGCGCGCCTTCGAGGCCACCGCACGGCTGCGCAGCATGACTGCCGCTGCCGACGAACTGTCTGTCACCCACGGCGCGGTCAGCCGGCACATCCGTTCGCTCGAGGAACTGTTCGGACTGCCGCTGCTGGTGCGCGGACCGAATTCGACCGACCCCACCGACGAGGGCGCAAGGCTCGCCGAAGGCCTGGCCAGCGCCTTCAGCACGATCCAAAAGAGCATTGAGCAACTCAGGCCCGGCCCGCTGACGCTGTCATGCTCGACCTCGATCATGATGTACTGGCTGATCCCGAGAATCTCGCGCTTTCACGAGGCGCACCCGGGCGTCGATCTGCAGTTCAATATGAACTTCGGTCAGATCGACGTGGTGCGCGACAAGATCGCGGTCGCGATCCGCAACACAATGATCCAGGCACCGCCCAACGTCGTGGTCCGAGAACTCGGCGTCGAGTGGGTCGGGCTGGTTTGCTCGCCGGAGTACCTGCGCTCGGCCGGCATCAAGTCGGTCGCGAGCCTGGAACGGGCAAGACGCCTTGCGCCCGGTACGCGCCCGGCCGCCTGGCAGGAGTGGGCCGCCGCCGCCGGGCATCCGGCGCTGTCGCTGGCACCGGACGAATCCTTCGATCACTTCTACCTGATGATCCAGGCGGTGCTGTGCGGGCTGGGCATCGCGCCGGTGCCGCGGCTGCTGGTCATGGACGATCTGCGCTCGGGCAAGCTGGTCGCGCCCTTCGGTTTCGTGCCTGGGCCCCATAAGCTCATGCTTTGGACGGCGCCACATCTGCAGACACGCCCGGACACGCGTGCGATCACCAGTTGGCTGCTCGAAGAGTTCCGCCGTAGCGAGCGCGCTGATGCGCTCGCCCTGCCGGCCACCAGGCCCGCCGCCAAAAGCGCCGGCACAGGCGCCAACAAAGGCGCCAACAAAGGCGCCGCTAGGCGAGCTGCATCGGGTGCCGGCGCAAGAAGCGCGCGATCTGGCTGAGCGCCTGCGCAGCCGCCTCCTCGGGAATGAAGTGGCCGCATGGCAGCGCCCGCCCCTCGACGCTCTCGGCCACTTCACGCCAGTCCGCCAGGCAATCGAACATCCTCGCGATGACGCCCTGTGCGCCCCATAGCGCCAGCATCGGCATCTTCAGCTTGCGGCCACGGTCCTTGCGGTCATGCTCGAGATCGATGGTGCCGGCGGCCCGATAGTCTTCACAGGAACCGTGAATCGCACGCGGATTCGCAAAGCAGCGCACGTACTCGGCAACCGCTGCCTTGTCGAACTTGCTCAGGTCCTGCTTGTCGCGACCCACGCGACCGAGCAGATTGAACGGCACCCTGCCCGCCAGCATCTGCTCGGGTAGTGGCGCCGGCTGCAGCATGAAGAACCAGTGGTAGTACGCGTTCGCAAACGCCATGTCGGTACTCTCGAACATCTTCAGCGTTGGCGAAATGTCGAGCACCGCAAAGGTATGCACCCGCTCGCCATGGTCACGCGCCAGACGATGCCCGACTCGGGCGCCGCGGTCATGTCCGACCAGATGAAAGCGCGGATGACCGAGTGCCTGCATCACGTCGACCATGTCCTGCGCCATCGCGCGCTTGGAGTAGTTCGAGTGATCCGGCAGCCCCTTGGGTTTGGACGAATCGCCGTAACCGCGCAGATCGGGGCAGACCACCGTGTAGTTCTTTGCCAATTCCGGCGCGATCCGGTGCCAGCAGGCAAGCGACTGGGGATAGCCGTGCAGCAGCAACACCGGCTCACCAGAACCCGCGGTCACCAGGTTGATCGTCGCGCCGCTGGTGCGGATGCGGCGGCGTTTGAAACCGGGAAACAAACTCATGTCGGTCATCTTGTTTTCCTTCGTGGTCAGGCCAAGGCCAGGGCGCGGCGCACCTCGGCCGCAGTCGCAGAACGCCCGCCGGCATCCGAAATCCTGCGTTGCGCGCGCTGCACGAGCTCGAGGTTGCGCGCTCTGCTGCCTAACGGCGCATCTTCGAGCCCGACGCGCAGATGACCGCCTCGCGCCACCGCCGCCGCAAGCAGCGGTTCGATCTCTACGCCAAGCCCGGCGACCATCCAGGGTGCGCCCGGCGCCTCGATTTCAAGCAGGCGCAGATAGGCGTCCAGCGCCCATTCGGTCGGCGGAAATCCGAACACAAACTGATCCGAGAACATCAGCCGGTAGATCGGCGTCGGTGTGCCCGGGAGCGCGCGGTGCAGCGCCGCGCCAAGCCGCATGAAACCCGGCTCATAGATCGCATACGAGGGCGTGATGCGGTGCTGGCGGGCCAGTTCGAGTCCGAAGCGGATATGCGACTCCGGATTGGCGTAGACGAAGCCTTCCTTGCCGGCCGCAATGTCATTGCGGTCCGACAGGTTCGTCGAGCCCGGATCGACCACCGACCATTCGAGCAGGCCTGCCTGCACCAGCTTGTCGACCGCAGCAAAGCGCTGCGCGGGTGTCAGCGGGTTCGGCGTATCAACGCTGCCAACGAAGGGCAAGGTGCCGTAACAGATGACGTCGGCACGGGCACGAATCCGCTCGATGATCGGCGCGTAGATGTCGTAGTCGTCGCGCTGGCGCCCGGTGACCGGATCGTAGGCATGAAAGTGAATGATCGAGGCCCCCGCGTCGGCGCAGGCGAGCGCCTCCTCGACGATCTCGTCCGCACTGACTGGAATGTTCGGCTGTTTCGAGCGCGACCACGGACCGTTCAGGGAGACTTCCAGCCATACGGGTTCCATGCGCGTCCTTCGAGCTCAGTCAGGGTTCGTGAATGCCTCAATGCGCGAGCTCGCCGGACAAACCGCGCCCCGCACCGCGACGACAGACTCTCCTCATCGAGGCGATGAGCAGTTGCGGCGATGCTATTGGCTGCCGATCCGGACCTGCAATCGAATAAATATCGGCGTGCCGTGAGATTAAGTCACGTCAAAGCCTCGCCAACACCGCGTCCCGGATCGCCACGGTCCCGTCGGCCCCGCCGAGCTCGAAGGGCCGCAGACCACCATCGGCATACGCGGCATCAACTGCAGCCTCCAGTCGCGCAGCCGCATCAGCCAGGCGCTGGTCGCCATGGCGCTCAGCCAGCCAGTCGAGCATCATCGCGGCCGACAAAAAGCAGGCGGTCGGGTTCGCCTTGCCCTGACCGGCAATGTCAGGCGCCGAGCCGTGGCAAGGCTGGAACAGGCCATGGTCATCACCGATGTCGCCAGATGGCGCCATACCCATCCCCCCCATCAACGCGGCTGCCTGGTCTGACAGGATGTCGCCGAACATGTTCTCGGTGACCATCACGTCGAAGCTCCAGGGCTTGCGCATCAGGTCGAGCGCGGTGGCATCGACATAGTGGCGGCGCGCCTCGACATCCGGATGCGTGGAAGCGACCTCATCGAAGACCTTGCGAAAGAAGGCCATCGAGCGGAACACATTGGCCTTGTCGACGCAGGTCACGCTGTTGGCGCTGCGTCCGCGCGCACGGCGCCGCTCAGCGAGCCGAAATGCGAACTCATGCACCCGACGGCTACCCTCGCGGGTGATCACCATCGTGTCGCGTGCGATGCTGTCGTTCTCGACGGTGCCCGTCTCGCGCGATGCGAACAGGCCTTCGGTGGACTCGCGCACCAACACCAGGTCGATCTGGCCGGCGCGCGCATCGGACAACACCGACGGAACGCCCGGAATCGCACGCGCCGGACGCACTCCCGCGTACAGATCGAGCCGCACGCGCAGCTCCAGTTGCGGTCCGATCTCGGTGCCGTCCGGATACCGGATCTCGGGCCAGCCCATCGCGCCGAGCAAAATCGCATCAGCGGCGCGCGCCGCAGCGAAGCTCGCCTCGGGTAGCGACTGACCCGTATCCCGATAATGCAGCGCGCCAGCCGGATGACTGTCCAACTGCAGCGAAAACCCGTGCAGCGCTTGCAGCCGCTCAAGCAGCGGCAAGGTCGCGTCGACCACTTCGACGCCAATGCCGTCGCCGGCCAGCACCGCGATCTGGTACACCGGCTTCGTGTTTCCGGAGGAATTCGTCATGGCAATTTCCATCGAAGGACCGGCGCGCAGCAAAGCAACGCCGGCCGTCAGTTGAATCAAAGACTGGAGCCAGCCTTGCGCGAGCGACGCAGCCGCCTGCGAACCATCGGCACGGTGACCACCAGGATCGCGGCTGACCATAGCCCGATCGCAACCGGACTGGAGACCAGAACGCCGAGTTCGCCGTTGCTGATCGATAGCGCCCGGCGCAGGTTCTGCTCCATCATGTCGCCGAGCACAAAGCCCAGGATCAGCGGCGCCATCGGCACGCCGATGCGGCGCAGCAGATAACCGACCAGGCCGAAGCCGGCCATCAGCAGCAGATCAAACGTGGTCGCATGCACCGCATAGACCCCGACCACGCTGACCGCGATGATGCCCGGCACCAGCGCCCAGTTCGGGGCCTTGAGCATTTTGGTGAACACCCGCACCAGCGGGATGTTCATCACCAGCAAAAGTACGTTGGCAATGAACAGCGACGCGATCAGGCCCCAGACCAGCCTTGGCTGCGTCTGGAACAGCGCCGGGCCCGGCGTGATGTTGTACAGCGACAGCGCCCCGACCATCACTGCGGTCGTGCCAGAGCCCGGCACGCCCAGCGTGAGCATCGGCACGAAGGAACCGTTGGCCGACGCGTTGTTCGCAGCTTCGGGTGCGGCGACCCCGCGGATATCCCCCTGGCCGAAGCGCGCGCCCTGCGGATCGGCCTCCTCGGCCAGCCGTTTTTCCATCGTGTAGGTGATTGCCGACGCGATCGTCGCGCCAGCCCCTGGCAATACTCCGACCCCGAATCCGACGACACTGGAGCGCAGCGTCGGCCAGGCGGTCTGCGCCATTTCCTTCAGGTTGAACATCATCCGGCCGATGCCCTCGACCGCCGCAACCCCCTTGCCGCTGTGCTGCTCGACCATCAGCAGAATCTCGCTGACCGAAAACACACCGATCACCACGACGATGAACTGAATGCCATCGGCCAGGTGCACATCGTCAAAGGTGAACCGGTAGACACCGGAGTTCGCATCGATGCCGACCGTGGACAGCGACAGTCCGCACAGAGCCGCAAGCACTGCCTTGGCCGGGCTGTCGGCCAGCAGCCCGGTCAGGCAGGCGAACGCGAAAATCATCAGCGCGAAATACTCGGCCGGCCCGAAGGCGAGCGCCCACTGGGCCAGCAATGGTGCGGCAAACACCAACCCAATTGTGGCGATCAGCGCGCCGACAAAGGAACTCCAGGCCGAGATCGACAAGGCCACTCCGGCCTGACCGTTGCGGGCCATCGGGTAGCCGTCGATCGCGGTCATGATCGCCCCGGCGTCGCCCGGCACATTGATCAGAATGGAGCTGATCCGCCCGCCGTACTCGCAGCCCATGTAGACCGCGGCCAGCAGGATCAGTGAGGTTTCCGGCGGGAACTTCAGCGCGAACGCCAGCGGCATCAGGATCGCGACGCCGTTGATCGGCCCCAGACCGGGCAGCAGCCCGACAATCGTCCCGATGAAGGCGCCGAGCGCGGCGATGCCCAGATTGAAGGGCTCAAATGCAACCCCAAAGCCCTGGACCAGATGACCGAGTGTGCTCATCAGAGCAGGCCTTTGAGCAATCCGGCCGGCAGTACGACGTCGAGCAACCGGTCAAAGACCAGATACAGCACGACACCCATTGCGAGCCCGGTGATGACGCCCTGCTTCCAGCTGCCACCGAACAGGCGCGCGATCGGAACCGTCATCAGCGCGGTGGCAAGCGTGAAACCGAGAAATTCAAACAACAGCGCGTAGACAACGATCGCCAGCGTGGCAACGACGACCCGCAAAGGCAGGATCGGAGATGCGCCATCCCCGTGCCCGACCGAAGCGACCGACGCAGTCCCGGACGGCGTGGGCCGCAGTAACAGCCACAGGCCGATCAGTCCGATCAGCACCGCCAGCAGCATCGGAACCGCCCTGGGTCCGATCGGCTCGTAGGCGATCGGCGCGACATAGTCGCGTGCGCCCACGGCCATCGCGATCGCGACTAACACCGCGATCGCGCCCAGGATGCGGTCCTGCACCGGCTTACTTCTTGATCAGGCCGAACTCGTCGGCAATCTTGCGATATGCGGCGACCCGTTCCTTGACGAAGGCGTCAAGTTCCTTGCCCGTCTTGTTGAACGGGAACAGGCCGCGGGCCTCACGCAGATCCGCGTACTGCTTGGAGGCAAGCATCTTGTCGAAGGTGCCGGCCCACCAGTTGAAGTCGGCATCGGACACTTTCGGGCCCATGTAGAAGCCGCGGATGATCGGCCACTGAATGTCGAAGCCCTGCTCGCGGGCGGTCGGCACATCGGCCATTGCGCCAGGAAGGCGGTTTTCGGAGAACACCGCAATCACCCGGATCGGGGCGTTCTGCTTGAGCAACCCGACCACTTCGCCGGCGTCGCCAGACATCACCTGCACATGGCCGCCCTGCAGTGCGGTCAGCACCTCGCCGCCACCCTCGAACGCGACAAAGCGCATCGTCTTGTGGTCGACACCGGCAGCCTTGGCGGTCAACGCGGCCTTCATCCAGTCCTGGCTACCAATCGTGCCGCCGGCACCGAACACCACCTTGGTCGGATCTTTCTTGAGCGCAGCGACCAGGTCTTTCAGGTCTTTGATCGGAGAATCCTTGCGGACCACGACCACACCGAAATCGGAGCCGATCGCGGCCAACCAGCGCACGTCGTTTTCACTGTATTTGCCGAACTTGCCCTGAGCGAGGTTCAGCAGCGAACCACCGGAGAACGCGACGATCGTGCCGCCCTCGCCCGGTCGTTGTGCATTGATCGCGTTGTACGCCACGGCACCGATACCGCCGGGCATGTAGCTAACCCGCAACGGCGCTGACAGCAACTTGGCTTCCTGCAGGCCGCTGAGCGCCAGTCGGCAGGTCAGATCGAAGCCTCCACCAGGCTTGGCCGGGGCGATGCACTCCGGCTTGTCGGGCTCGGCAAAGGCTGGCGCGGATACCAGCGAGGCGCCGACGAGCACGGTCGCCAGCGCGATCTGCAGTTTCTTGTACACGGGGGTCTCCTTCCGTTGATCGGGTTGCCGAATGATACTCGCGGAACACTTTGTCAAACAGTCGCATCGCATTCCTCGCCAATGAGAGAATCGCCCTGTTGACGCAGTCGCCAAAAAGTGCCGGTTCGACCTCCGAAGCACCGTGGCACAGCACCTGACAGGGAGATCCGCTTGAAGAAGTTCGACTCGAAACTGAACCCGCGCGATGCGCAATTTCAGTCCAACGCCCAGGCGATGCGGCTGCTGGTCGGCGACCTGCGCGAACAGCTTGCGCGAGTCGCGCTCGGCGGCGGCGAGACCTCGCGTGCGCGGCATGTGGCGCGCGGCAAGCTGCTGCCGCGCGACCGGGTGCAGATGCTGCTCGACCCGGGCTCGCCGTTTCTGGAGCTCTCGCCGATGGCGGCGCACGATATGTACAGCAACGATGCGCCGGTGGAAAAGTCGCCCGAAATCGGGTTGACGCCACTGTGCAAACCCGACACCTCTTGAATGAGGACGCCTTCAC
This sequence comes from Quisquiliibacterium sp., assembly GCA_023257915.1. GTDB lineage: Bacteria > Pseudomonadota > Gammaproteobacteria > Burkholderiales > Burkholderiaceae_E > Quisquiliibacterium. The sequence continues at coordinate 9,530 of JALRBB010000523.1, forward strand.
CAACGGATGCAATCAATTCGGCCTGCGACTTCGCGCCCGGTGTCACCTGCATCGCCAAACATCCGACCCCCGGC
>JALRBB010000028.1 GCA_023257915.1 Quisquiliibacterium sp.
GCAGGGCCTCATTTTGGTGGATACGAAGTACGAGTTTGGCCGCCTGCCCTCGGGCCAAATTGTCTTGATCGATGAAATCGAGAAAGCGCATCCGGACATCTTCAACATCCTGTTGCAGGTGATGGACCACGGGACGCTGACCGACAACAACGGTCGCAAGGCAGATTTCCGCAACGTGATCATCATCATGACCACCAACGCGGGAGCAGCAGACCTGCAGCGCCGGTCGATCGGCTTTTCGGACAACCGTCAGGCGGGCGACGAGATGGTCGAGATCAAGCGGATGTTCACACCGGAATTCCGCAACCGGCTCGACTCGATCATCAGTTTCCGCGCTCTGGATGAAGACATTATTCTGCGCGTCGTCGACAAGTTCCTGATCCAGCTCGAAGAACAGTTGCACGAGAAGAAGGTCGAGGCGATCTTCACCGATGCACTGCGCAAGATGCTGGCCAGCAAGGGCTTTGATCCTCTGATGGGGGCACGGCCGATGCAGCGCCTGATCCAGGATACGATCCGCAAGGCCCTGGCCGACGAGTTGCTGTTTGGCCGCCTGGTCGGTGGCGGGCGGGTCACGGTCGATCTCGAGGACGACGAAGTGGTGCTGTCGTTCAATGATGGATCGCCGGGCGCGTCCGATGAAGGCGAGGCACGCGCCGAGGTCGTTCAGGCCTGAGAGCCGCCTCGCGGCATGCAGTCTGCGGCGTCTCGCGGTCCGAGATCGCCTTGCTCATTCACCGGTTCCGCTTTCGGCGCAAAGCGGAACCGGAAATCTCAAGAAATTCTTCAGCAATCGATGATGCGGCGCTATCATCGATTCGCTCGCTGGCGCGCGGGCGCGTTGGATCGTGTTGCCATTGTCTAAATCCGCTCTGTTGAGCGATGACTGGGGAGGGGACCAATGAAGATCAAACTTGTCGCGATCTCTGCGACTTTTCTGGCGCTGGCCGCCGGAGCAGCTCAGGGGCAGGAGGCGCGCTACATGGCCGCCGTGTGCGCGAACTGCCACGGTACCGATGGCAAGGCGACGTCGACCGGTGGCATGCCCGGACTGGCCGGCTTGTCCAGACCTTATTTCATCGAGCAGATGAATGCGTTCAAGGCTGGCAAGCGTCAGGCCACGATCATGCATCAGATCTCGAAGGGGTTCAGTGACGAGCAGATTTCGGTGCTGGCTGACTATTTTTCCGCCCAGAAGAAATAAGGAGGACGCGATGAATGATTTCACCAACTCCCGTCGTCGCGTTGTCCAGGCGCTCGGAGCCGGCTCGGCGCTGGGCATGCTCGGAGCGTGTGCCAGTTACGGTCCGCAGATCTCGAGCAAGAAGCTGGGGCGCATCCTCGTGGTCGGTGCCGGCTATGGCGGAGCCACCGCAGCCAAGTACCTGAAGCACTGGGGTGGTCCGGGAATGGAGGTCGTGCTGATCGACCGCACTCCGGCCTTCGTGTCCTGCCCCTTGTCCAACCTCGTGATCGGTGGTTCGCGCACGATCGCCGAGCAGACGGTCGGCTACGATGGATTGCGCGCCCTTGGCATCACGGTCCTGGTTGACGAGGTGGATCGGATCGACACGGCCAAGAAAAAAGTGTCGCTCAAGAAGATTGCTGATCAGTCGTACGACCGGATCGTCGTTTCACCCGGTGTCGATTTCAACTTCGGCGCAATCAAGGGATTGGATGAGCAGGCCCAAAAGACCGTGCTCCACGCCTGGAAGGCCGGTCAGCAGACAGTCGATCTTCGTCGACAACTCGAGGCGATGCCCGATGGCGGAACCTATCTGCTGTCGATTCCGCAGGCCCCGTACCGCTGCCCGCCAGGGCCATATGAACGGGTTTGCCAGGTCGCACACTATTTCAAGACCCGCAAACCGCGATCGAAGATCATCGTTCTTGATGCCAACGAAAAGATCACCTCGAAGGGCGCATTGTTCTCGAAGGCCTGGAATGATCTCTACAAGGGAATCATCGACTATCGCCCGAGTAACAAGGTCGTCGAGGTCGACGCGCGTTCCCGCACCGTCACCACCGAATTCGGTGATCGCATTCGCGCCGATGTGCTGAACGTGATTGCGCCGCAGGAGGCTGGCCTGATCGCACGCAAGGCTGGACTGGTCAATGCGAACAATCGCTGGTGTACGGTCGACTGGCTCACGCTCGAATCGACTGCTGCCAAGGATGTCCATGTGCTCGGCGATTCGACGCTGTCGGCGCCGGCCATGCCGAAATCCGGGCATATGGCCAACCAACATGGCAAGGCAGTCGCTGCCGCAATCGTCGAAATGATGAACGGGCGGGCGCCGCAGCCGTCGATGATGGCGAACACCTGCTACAGCTTCGTTGATGACACGAATGTTGTTCACGTCGCGTCTGTGCATCAGTACGATGCGGCCAAGAAGACCATCGTGGCGATCAAGGGAGCGGGCGGGTTGTCTCCGTCAGCCAATGCGCTCGAAGGGGCCTATGCGAAAGCCTGGGCGGCGAACATTTGGAAGGATATGTTTGCCTGACGACAAATTCGCGGTCCGCGTGCTCGTCGCCTGTGCGGCGGCGAGCGTCGCGGTGCTGGCTATCGGGCTGTTCGCGCAGCATGTGCTGGGCAAGCAGCCTTGCGCCTGGTGCGTGCTTCAACGGCTGGTCTTTTTGGCGATCGCGCTGGTCTGCGTGGCGGGGGTGCTGGCCCGGTCCTCGCGTGTCACGGTGCTGATGTGCGCCCTACTTGCCGATCTGTTGGCATTGTGTGGCGCGGCAGCGGCGCTCTATCAGCAGCTGGTGGCATCGCTCAGCGACAGTTGTGGCGTGAGTTTTGCAGATCGGGTGATCATGGCCTGGTCCTTGCATGAGCTTGCGCCCTGGATGTTCTTTGCCGATGCGCCCTGCAACGAGGCGAATCTCCCGTTTCTCGGCGTACCGTTTGCGCTGTGGAGCCTGGCGGCTTTCCTGATGCTCGGGACCGCTGCAGCGGGCGCCGCTGTATTGCTGCTACGCGACCGCCGGCACGCCTAGAGTTTTCCGTGCTGGGGATTGCGTCAGGCCTTTGTGCCTGTCGCGATCAGACTGTCCAGCGCCTGCTCCCAAGGTGGCATCGTGACGCCGAAGTTCGTCTGCAGCTTCGAGTTGTCGAGCACGGAATTGGCAGGACGCTGCGCCGCAGTCGGATAGTCCTGTGTCTTGATCCCGCTGACCCGGGGCGCTCGTGCCGGTGGGTTGACGCCAAGCGCGCCGGCAATTTGCGGCAGCCGGACCATGATCGCGCGTGCGAATCCGCACCAGGTGGTCTGTCCGGAACAGGTCATGTGGTAGATGCCGTCATCCCGAGAGGAATCGGTCAGCAGCCATTGCTGTACAGCCTGTGCGCAGCCTTGCGCGATCGCGGCGCTGCTTGTCGGGGCGCCGACCTGATCGTCGACCACCCGCAACTCCTCGCGCTCGCCGCTGAGCCGGAACATCGTGCGCAGGAAGTTTGCGCCGGTCAGGTCATAGACCCAGCTGGTGCGCAGCACAAGATGTCTGCACCCGGATGCCGCGATGGCCAGTTCGCCGGCAAGCTTGCTACGGCCATAGGCACTGGCCGGCGCGGTCGGGTCGGACTCCAGGTAGGGGCCTGGTTTACGGCCATCGAAGACATAATCAGTCGAGAAGTGCACCAGTCTGGCGCCGGTGCGTGCTGCCTCGCGGGCCAGCGTCGCAGGGCCTTCGGCATTGATCCGCATCGCAAGATCCGGCTCGGATTCGGCACGATCCACCGCGGTGTAGGCCGCCGGATTGACGATCAGGTCGGGCTCAAACTGTCTGATCGCGCGTTCGATCGACGCACTGTCCGCCAGGTCGAGCAACTTGCGCTCGGCCCCGATGACTTCTCCGAGTGCGCGCAGCGGCACCGCAAGTGCCCGGCCGACCTGGCCACTGACACCGGTCAGAAGGATCTTCACGGATAGACCTCGGCATCGACGAACGCGGTACCCTGCGCGTCCTTGCCGGACAGTGTCGGCGCGAGTCCGTCTGGCAGCGGCCATTGGACCCCAAGCTGCGGATCGTTCCAGCGAATGCAGCGCTCATGCTCGGGTGCCCAATAGTCGGTGGTCTTGTACAGAAAATCCGCGGCATCGGACAGCACCAGATAGCCATGCCCAAAGCCCGGCGGAACCCACAGCATGCGTTTGTTCTGTGCCGACAGCACGAAGCCTTCCCAGCGACCGAAGGTCGGCGAGGACCGGCGCAAGTCCACCACCGCATCGAATACTTCGCCGCTCACGGCACGCACCAGTTTTCCCTGCGCCTGCTGGATCTGGTAGTGCAGACCGCGTAGCACGCCGCGCGCCGAGTGCGAGTGGTTGTCCTGAACGAACGCGGCGTCGACGCCGGTGGCTTCGCGAAATGTCTTGGCGTTGAAGCTCTCGAAAAAGAAACCCCGGTCGTCGCCAAAGACTCGCGGTTCGATCAGCAGCAGATCGACGAGTGAGGTACGAATCACGTTCATTACGGCCAGCCTCAAAAGACGCGGTCGCGCAGCAGCCCGACCAGGTATTGTCCGTAACCACTCTTGATTAGTGGTTGGGCGAGCGCTTCGAGCTGGGCGCCGTCAATGTAGCCCAGGCGATAGGCAATTTCTTCCGGGCAGGCGATCTTCAGACCCTGGCGTTTTTCCAGCGTCTGCACGAACAACGAGGCTTCAATCAGAGACTCGTGCGTGCCGGTATCCAACCAGGCATGTCCCCGCCCCATGACGCGAACGTCCAATTGGCCGCGTTCGAGGTAGATGCGATTCAGGTCGGTGATTTCGAGTTCGCAGCGCGGTGAAGGTTTTAGTCCGCGGGCAATCTCGACGACCTGGTGGTCGTAGAAATACAGGCCCGTGACCGCATAGCGCGATTTCGGCTTGGCAGGTTTTTCCTCGAGACTGATCGCCTTGCCGTCAGCATCAAAGTCGACGACTCCATAGCGCTCCGGATCATGCACTGGGTAGGCGAACACCGTGGCACCATCGGTGCGCCGCGCAGCCGCGACGAGGTCGCTGGCGAGATCATGGCCATAGAAAATGTTGTCGCCAAGTATCAGTGCGCATGGGCAATTCGCGATGAACTGTTCGCCGATCAGGAAGGCCTGCGCCAGACCGTCTGGCGAGGGCTGCACCGCGTACTGCAGGCGCAGACCCCAGCGAGATCCGTCACCCAGCAGCTGCTCGAAGCGAGGGGTGTCCTGCGGGGTCGAGATGATCAGGATGTCCCGGATGCCGGCCAGCATCAGCGTGGTCAGCGGGTAGTAGATCATCGGCTTGTCGTGGAT
>JALRBB010000046.1 GCA_023257915.1 Quisquiliibacterium sp.
GAGTGCGTGGTCTACATGGGGAGCGAAGACGTCGCTCGCCAGGCGCAAAACGTGTATCGGATGAAGCTGCTTGGCGCCGAAGTGGTGCCGGTCACTTCCGGGTCGCGTACCCTGAAAGACGCGCTCAACGAGGCGATGCGCGACTGGGTCACCAATGTTGAGAACACCTTCTACATTATCGGCACGGTGGCTGGTCCGCATCCTTACCCGATGATGGTTCGCGATTTTCAATCGATCATCGGCAAGGAGTGTCTGACGCAGATGCCCGAGATGACCGGACGGCAGCCGGACTACGTCGTGGCCTGCGTCGGTGGCGGCTCCAATGCGATCGGCATTTTCCATCCGTACATCGACGTGCCCGGCGTCAAGCTGGTTGGCATCGAGGCGGCCGGTGAGGGGATCGCCAGTGGCCGGCATGCCGCATCGCTGACGGCCGGCACGCCTGGCGTGCTGCACGGCAACCGCACCTATCTGCTCCAGGACGAAGACGGTCAGATCATCGACACGCATTCGGTCTCCGCAGGGCTGGACTACCCCGGGGTTGGCCCCGAGCACGCCTGGCTCAAGGATTCTGGTCGCGCCACCTACGAGCCGATCGACGACGAGGAGTCGCTGCGCGCGTTTCATGACTGCTGTCGTATCGAGGGCATCATCCCGGCGCTCGAGTCCAGCCATGCGCTGGCCTACGCGGCCAAGCTCGCGCCTACGCTCGCCAAGGACAAAATCATCCTGGTGAATCTGTCCGGGCGCGGGGACAAGGACATGCACACCGTGGCGCAGCGCGCCGGATTGAACTTCTGATGTCTCGTATCGCTTCCGCATTTCAGCGTCTGGCCGCCGACGGTCGCAAGGCGCTCATTCCGTATATCACCGGCGGTTTCCCGGCCCGCGAATCCACCGTCCCGGTGATGCATGCCATGGTTGCGGCCGGTGCCGATGCGATCGAACTCGGCGTGCCGTTCTCCGATCCGATGGCCGATGGGCCGGTTATCCAGCACGCCAATGAACATGCGCTGGCGCGCAAGATCAGCACCCGCGATGTGCTCGCGATGGTGCGCGAATTCCGCGAGACCAATACAAGCACCCCCGTTGTGCTGATGGGCTATGCCAATCCGGTCGAGCGCATGGGCGTGGACGCCTTTTTGCAGGCCTGTCGCGACGTTGGCGTTGACGGCCTGATCATCGTCGACTATCCGCCCGAGGAGTCCGAAGCCTTTGCGGCAGCGGCGCGCACCCGCGGCATCGATCCGATCTTCCTGCTGGCACCCACCTCCAGCGATGAGCGCATCTCACAGGTGCTGGCGCTGGCTAGCGGCTATGTGTATTACGTGTCGCTCAAGGGCATCACCGGTGCCGGCCATCTGGACACCTCGGAGGTCGCGCAGCGGGTCGCCAAGATCAAGCAGGGCACTGCACTGCCGGTTGGCGTGGGCTTTGGCATCCGTGACGGCGCGACAGCGCGCGCGATTGCCGCGAATGCCGACGCGGTGATCATCGGCTCGCGGATGATCCAGTTGCTCGAGGACGGACCGATTGACGGCGCACCCGCGCGCGCCGGAGACTTTCTTGCATCGGTGCGCAGCGCGCTTGATGCGCCAGCCGTTGCGGCCTGAACCCACAAGGGGGCAAGGATGACCTGGCTCGACAAGCTGTTACCGCCGCGAATCAAGCGTTCCGATGGTTCGGCCAAGCGGGTTCCGGAGGGAATCTGGGTCAAGTGCCCGTCCTGTGAGGCGGTACTGTACGGTGCCGATCTCGACACCAACCTGAGCGTCTGCCCGAAGTGCAGTCATCACCTGCGCATGGGCTCGCGCAAGCGGCTCGATTCCCTGCTCGACGTTGAGGGGCGCTACGAGATTGGCCAGCAGGTCCTGCCGCTGGACGCGCTGAAGTTCAAGGACAGTCGCAAGTATCCGGATCGCCTGAGCGAGGCGCTCGAGCAGACCGAGGAAACCGATGCGCTGGTTGTGATGGGTGGTGCGATTCGGTCGATCCCTGTGGTGGCGGCAGCCTTCGAGTTCGAGTTCATGGGCGGCTCGATGGGCTCGGTGGTCGGCGAACGCTTTGCGCGGGGCGTCGAGAATGCCATCGAGCAGAAGGTGCCCTTTATCTCGATCGCAGCCTCCGGCGGTGCGCGCATGCAGGAGGGCGTTCTGTCGCTGATGCAGATGGCCAAGACCACCGCGGCGCTGTCCCGATTGGCCGACAAGAAGTTGCCCTACATCTCGGTTCTGACCGATCCGACAATGGGCGGCGTGTCGGCAAGCTTTTGCTTTCTGGGCGATGTGGTCATTGCCGAGCCCAAGGCACTGATCGGGTTCGCCGGGCCACGCGTGATCGAGCAGACGGTGCGCGAGAAGTTGCCCGAGGGTTTTCAGCGCGCGGAGTTCCTGCTGCAGAAAGGGGCGATTGACATGATCGTCGATCGGCGTCAGATGCGTGACGAGATTGCCGCACTGCTCGCGCTGATGCTGCGCCTTCCCAGCGACGCGCTGACCTGAGCGCACGTCGTTGATGCCTGATCCGGCCACTTCGAACTTAACTCGCACGCCTGAAAGCCTCGCAGACTGGCTGGCGCTGATCGAACGGCTGCACCCACGCAGCATCGAGCTCGGACTGGAGCGCGTGCGTGCGGTTGCGCAGCGCATGCAGCTCGCCTTGCCCGGCATCGTGATCACGGTGGCGGGGACCAATGGAAAGGGCTCAACCTGCGCGATGCTCGAGTCGATCCTGCGATCGGCGGGCTACCGGGTGTGCCTGTATACCTCGCCGCATCTGGTGCAGTTCAATGAACGGGCGCGAATCGATGGTGTCGACGCTGGTGATGCAGCGCTCATCGAGGCACTTGAAGCGGTTGAACGGGCGCGTGGCGAGACCTCACTGACCTACTTCGAATTCACGACGCTGGCGATTTTGTGGCTCTTCGCTCGTAGCGAGCCCGACGTCACGATCCTGGAGGTCGGTCTTGGCGGGCGGCTCGATGCGGTCAACCTGATCGACGCCGACTGCGCGATCGTGACTTGCATCGATATCGATCATGTTGATTTTCTGGGCGGCACGCGCGAAAAGATCGGCTGGGAAAAGGCGCATGTCTATCGCACCGGCCGGCCGGCAATCTGCAGTGATCCGGTGCCGCCGCAATCGCTGATCGACCATGCGCGCGAGATCGACGCTGACCTGTGGCTGTTTGGTCGCGATTTCAACTATTCGGGCGATCGACAACAGTGGTCGTACGGCGGACGCGCGCTACGACGAGCTGGCTTCGCGTACCCGGCACTGCGCGGCGCGAACCAGCTGCTCAATGCTGCTGGCGTGCTCGCGGCGCTCGAGGCGCTGCGCGAGCGGCTGCCGGTACCGCAGCAGGCGATTCGCCAGGGGTTTGCCACAGTTGAGCTGCCGGGCCGGTTCCAGTCACTGCCCGGCCAGCCCGCGATCGTGCTGGATGTTGCGCACAATCCGCATGCGGCGGCGCATCTGGCCGAGAATCTCGACAACATGGGGTTTCATCCGCAGACCTGGGCGGTGTTTGGAGCGATGGGCGACAAGGACATCGTCGCGATGATCCGGGCCCTGGGCGATCGTATCGATCACTGGCTGTTGACCGACTTGCCGGGGCCACGCGCGGCGCGCGCTCATGAACTGGTTGCGCGACTGAGCGAATGCGGGATTTCCGCTGGCCCGAAGCATCTGGTCGAATGTCACCCGAGCCCGCGTGAAGCGCTGGCCAGCGCGACCGGTCGTGCCGACCCGAGTGATAGAATCATCGTCTTCGGATCCTTTCTCACGGTTGCAGACGTGCTCGAATCCCGGCGTCGCTCCGCTCGTACACACTAATCGCAGACATGGCTTCGCGCACTTCGTCGACCAAGTCGAGCGCTGCGCTTGACCCAGCTCTCTCGCAAAAGAAGCGGGCGCGCCGCCGCTTGATAGGGGCTGCTGCCGTGTGTCTGGCTGCCGCGATCCTGTTGCCGGTGCTGCTCGACTCCGAACCGCGCCAGGTGCGTGGCGACGTCGAGGCCCGCATTCCTTCGCGCGACACGCCGCTCTACGAACCCGCTGATCCCACCGCGCGCAGCGGATCGATCCGTCAGTCCGCACCGCAGCCGGATACGCCGTCAGCCGCCTCAGGCGGGGCAGCGCTCGCCTCGTCGTCGCAAAGCCGCGTCGATGGCGTGGCATCGACGCCGGCCCAAGCGTCGCAACCAGCGGCGCCGCAAGAAGCGCAGCAAGCGCCGAAGCAAGCAGCCCAACAAGCCCCTCAAAAACCGTCACCGCAGACTACGCCCAAACCCGCGGCTTCGACGCGCGAGGTGCCCGCGCCCTCCAAGCCGGCCGATGATCCGATCGCCAAGCTCGCCAGGGCCCAGGAAGCGCAGACGCCGCCGGCAGATCCGAAGGCAGGCGGCTTCATCGTTCAGGTTGGCGCGTTCGCCAGTGACAAAAGCGCTGCCGAGCAGATCGACCGTACGTCGAAAGCTGGCTTCAAGGCTTATCGGGAAACCATCAAAACCGCGCAGGGCGAACGAATCCGTGTGCGCATCGGTCCTTATGCCACCCGCGACGAAGCAGACAAGGCGCGGCTCAAGCTGCGCGCTGCCGGCATCGAGTCGGTGCTGATTGCGCCCTGAGCCAATGGATTCGTCGCTCGCATCTAGCCTGCAGCTGTCATCGCTGACTCTTTGGGACTGGTTCATCCTGATCGTCACGGTACTGTCGGTGTTGCTGGGTGTTTACCGCGGCATGGTCCGCACCGTCTTCGGGCTGGCCGCCTGGGCGGTGGCGCTGCTCGGCACCCCGATGGCCGGGCCGGCAGTCGTTCAGGCTAGCGGCATGCAGGAGCAGCCCTGGGTGGTGTTTATCGTGCTGTTTCTAGTGCTGTTCGTGCTGATCCGTCTTTGTGGCGTGCTGGTCTCCAAGGGGCTGGGCAAGATTGGCCTGGGCGGCATTGACCGCTTGCTTGGTGCAGCGCTTGGGGTGGCTCGGGCGCTGGTGCTGGTCGCGGTGGTGGTGGTCGTCGCCCGCATGCTGGACATGCATCGGGCGCTCGAGTGGCGCAACGCAATCTCCCGGCCGCTGCTCGATGCGATCGTGCAGCTGACCGAACCCTATCTGCAGGCCCGACCGGCCAGCATTCGAAAAACCTGAAGGAACGAGGCCCACGATGTGCGGAATTCTTGGCGTCGTCTCTCAATCTCCGGTCAATCAGCTGCTCTACGATGGCCTGTTGCTGCTGCAGCATCGCGGCCAGGACGCGGCCGGCATCGCGACCGCGATGGGCAAGAAGTTCAACATGCACAAGGGCAACGGCCTGGTGCGCGATGTGTTTCGTACCCGAAACATGCGCTCGTTGCCGGGTGTCAGCGGTATTGGTCATGTGCGGTATCCGACCGCCGGCTCGGCCGCGGATTCCGAGGAAGCGCAGCCGTTCTATGTAAATGCGCCGTTCGGCATCATGCTCGCGCACAACGGCAACCTGACCAATTCCGATCAGATCAAGGACGAGATGTTCCGCCGCGATCTGCGGCACATCAACACCGAGTCGGATTCCGAGGCGCTGCTCAATGTGCTGGCGCATGAACTGGAAGAAGCGCGGCACGGCGTCACGCTCGATCCGGACGCGATCTTCAGGGCGGTGGCCGGGTTGCACCGCCGGGTGCGGGGTGCGTATGCCTGCGTCGCCGAGATCGCCGGCTACGGCATGCTCGCATTTCGGGATCCGCACGGCATCCGACCACTGTGTTTCGGCACTGCCGAGACCGATACCGGGCTTGAGTATCTGGTGGCCTCCGAGTCGGTGGCGCTTGAAGGTCTTGGCTTTCGGATGGTTCGCGATGTCCAGCCGGGCGAGGCGATCTTCATCGATCGGGACGGTAATTTTTACTCGCGACAATGCGCCAGCAATCCGTCGTTGAATCCGTGCATTTTTGAGTATGTGTACTTTGCCCGTCCGGATTCGCTGATCGACGGTGCGTCGGTCTACGCGACCCGCTTGCGTATGGGTGAGTATCTGGCTGAGAAGATCGCGCGCGAGATTCCGCTTGGTGACATCGACGTCGTGATGCCGATTCCAGACACTTCCCGTCCGTCAGCGATGCAGCTGGCGATGCAACTGAACCTGGACTATCGCGAAGGCTTCCTGAAGAACCGCTACGTTGGCCGAACCTTCATCATGCCGGGCCAGTCGGTGCGCAAGAAGTCGGTGCGCCAGAAGCTCAATGCGATGAGCGTCGAGTTCAAAGGCAAGAACGTGCTGCTGGTCGATGACTCGATCGTGCGCGGCACCACCTCGCGCGAGATCGTGCAAATGGCGCGCGACTCGGGAGCCAATAAGGTGTATTTCGCATCGGCTTCGCCGCCGGTGCGTTTTCCGAATGTCTACGGCATCGACATGCCCACCCGCAGCGAACTGATCGCTAGCGGACGCAGCGACGATGAAATTCGCTGGGCGATCGGCGCCGATGCCCTGGTCTACCAGGACATCGATGCGATGAAGCGTTCAGTCACCGATGTAAACCCGCGGCTGCGCAATTTCGAAGCCTCCTGTTTTGAGGGTGTCTACGTCACCGGTGATGTGTCCCCCGAGTACCTCGATCGCATCGAAATGGCTCGCAACAATGCGGTGGGGCAGGGCGAGGAAGAACGACAGCTCTCGCAGATGAACCTGCAGTTCAGCGTCGTCGCCGACTGATCTTTTTTGGTAAGAAAATGAGCAACGAATCATTCCTGGATGGACTCGGTTTCGACACGCTTGCAGTGCGAGCCGGCATCGATCGCACACCGTTTGGCGAACATGCCGAGCCACTGTTTCTGACATCGAGTTTCGTGTTCGAGAACGCTGCCCAGGCGGCGGCGCGTTTCGCCGGCGACGATCCGGGTTTTGTGTACTCGCGTTTTTCGAATCCGACGCTCAAGGCGTTTCAGGACCGACTGGCGGCGCTCGAGGGGGCGCAGGCCTGCCTGGCCACCGCGTCCGGGATGTCGGCAATCATGGCCACGGTGCTGGGGCTGGTCAAACAGGGTGAGCATATTGTGTCGTCGGCCGGTGTGTTCGGGGCCACCGCACAGCTGTTCAACATGTTCGGCCGCTACGGTGTGCAGACCAGCTATGTGCCACTGACCGATGCTGCGGCCTGGGAAGCGGCGATCCGCCCCGAGACCCGGCTGATGTACCTGGAGACCCCGTCCAATCCGTTGACCGAGATCGCCGACCTGGCCGCGATCAGTGCGATCGCGCGCCGCCATGGTGTCCCGCTGGCGGTCGACAACTGTTTTGCGACCCCGGCGCTGCAGCGTCCGATGGAGCAGGGCGCCGACATCGTGATTCACTCGGCCACCAAATACATCGACGGTCAGGGCCGGGTGCTGGGCGGTGCGATTCTGGGCAGCGACAAGCTGATCCACGACACCTTGTTGCCGGTGATGCGCACCACTGGGCCGACACTGTCTGCCTTTAACGCCTGGGTATTGCTCAAGGGGTTGGAGACCTTGTCGGTGCGCATGGAGCGCCAGTGCGCCAGTGCGCTGCAGGTGGCGCGCTGGTTGGAAGCTCAGCCGACTGTGCGACGGGTCTACTATCCGGGGCTTGAGTCGCATCCGCAGCATGCGCTTGCCTTGCGCCAGCAGCAGGCCGGCGGTGCGATCGTTTCGTTCGAGTTGCATGGCGATGACGACGCGAGCGCGCGCATGAATGCCTGGAAGGTCATTGACGGCTGCAAGGTGCTGTCGATCACCGGCAATCTGGGCGACGTGAAGACCACGATCACGCATCCGGCCAGCACGACGCATCAGCGTATTGGCCCCGAGGCGCGCAAGGCAGCCGGCATCGGTGAGGGCTTGGTGCGGCTGGCGGTCGGGCTGGAGTCGCCGGCCGATATCTGCGCCGATCTGACGCGCGGTCTTACCGCCTGAGTTCGAACGCAGCGCAGCCAGTCAACGGAGAGGGCGATGGCAACTGACAGCCGCGAGATCGAACGCATCGTGACCGGGGTTGCGACCAGCGATGGGGCCGGGGTCAAACTGACGCGTGTGTTAACACAAGACTTGCAGCGACGGCTCGACCCGTTTCTGATGCTCGACGCCTTTCGTTCCGACGATCCTGACGACTATATCGCCGGATTTCCGTCGCATCCGCATCGTGGCTTTGAAACGGTCACCTACATGCTCGCCGGCCGTATGCGGCATCGCGACAATGCCGGCAACGAAGGTCTGCTCGGCCCGGGCGGCGCGCAGTGGATGACCGCCGGCCGTGGCCTGATTCACTCCGAGTTGCCGGAACAGGAAGCCGGCCTGATGGAGGGCTTCCAGCTGTGGCTGAACCTG
>JALRBB010000126.1 GCA_023257915.1 Quisquiliibacterium sp.
GACCCCGACGGTGCGCTGGCAGGCTCCTATCGCGAGATCGCGCGACGCATTGCGGTCAAGATCGCCGAGAAGGCGCGTGACATGACGTCGCGCTTTCCGTCGATCGTCGTCCAGAACACCTGAATGCGTGGACGCCGCGCCGCGATTCACCAGCTCGGGAGCTGACACCGGCTCCGGGCGGCGGCGCGCACTGCGCCTGCTTGCCGCGACCAGTGCATGGGCGGCGGTGCATCCGTTGCGCGCGCTTGCGGCCAGCGGCGCGACTCCGCTGACGCTGTTTGCCGCGGCCAGCACCCGCGACGCGTTGCTCGAGCTGGAGCCGATCTGGGCACGCACCGGGCAAGCCGGGCTGCGGCTGGTCTTTGCGGCCAGCTCCGCGCTGGCGCGCCAGATCGAGCAGGGCGCTCCGGCTGACCTGGTGCTCAGTGCAGACACTGCCTGGATGCAGTATCTGGACCAGCGAGCGCTGGTGACGCGGTCCAGTATCCATCCCTTGCTCGGAAACGCACTGGTGCTGATTGCTCCGGCCAAAGACGCCAGGCATCCGGCGCTCGCCGCAGGGCAACAGCTGCGCCTGGCGCCCGGAGTCGATCTACGAGCGGCGCTGGCAGGCGGCAGGCTGGCGCTTGGCGATGTGCGTTCGGTACCTGCCGGGCGCTATGCGCAGGCCGCGTTGGCCTGGCTGGGAGCCTGGGACGCACTGCAGGGGCATCTGGCGATGAGCGAGAACGTGCGCGCGGCGCTCGCGCTGGTCGCGCGGGGCGAGGCTCCGCTGGGCATCGTCTACGCAAGCGACGCGCAGGTCGAGCCGCGGGTCAGGGTGCTTGCCGTGTTTCCCCGGCAGGCGCATCCGGCGATCCTCTATCCGCTGGCGCGCGTTGCGGCAAGTCGGCACCCTCAGGCCGAAACGTTTCACGCATTCCTGCGTTCGGCCGCGGCGAGTGAGGTCTTTCGCCGGCATGGTTTTCTGCCACCCCCATCCGCAGGCAGCGCGTCATGAGCTGGCTTGCGCCGGATGAATGGCAGGCGATCCAGTTGAGCCTGAAGGTCGCGCTCTGGGCGACCGTCGGCTCGCTTCCGGCGGGTGTCATGATTGCCTGGCTGCTGGCCCGCAAGCGCTTTCCGGGCATGTTGCTGCTCAACAGCCTGGTGCATCTGCCGCTGGTGATGCCGCCGGTCGTGACCGGTTATCTGCTGTTGCTCGCATTTGGTCGACGCGGACCGATTGGTGCATGGCTCGAGGAGCAATTCGGCATCGTGTTCGCATTTCGGTGGACCGGTGCGGCGCTGGCCTGCGCGGTGATGGGCTTTCCGCTGATGGTCCGGGCGATCCGGCTGGCGATCGAGGCTGTCGACCCCCGCCTGGAGCAGGCCGCTGCCACGCTTGGCGCATCGCCCGCCTGGGTGTTCTTGACGGTCACGCTGCCGCTGGCGCTTCCGGGCATCATCGCCGGTGCGGTCCTGTGCTTTGCCAAGGCGCTCGGCGAGTTTGGCGCGACAATCACCTTCGTGTCGAACATTCCCGGCGAGACGCAGACGATTCCGTCGGCCATCTATGCGTACACCCAATCGCCGAGCGGCGATGCCGGTGCGATGCGTCTGACCTTGATCGCGATCGCGATCTCGCTGCTCGCACTTGCCATCTCCGAGATGCTTGCGCGGCGGGTCGGGCGTGCGCGGGCGGCAAGCTCATGATCCGCTTCGATGCTGAACTGCCGCGGGGTGAGTTTCGCTTCGCGCTGTCGTTCGAGGCCGACACTGGCGCGCTTGCGCTATTCGGTCCATCCGGCTCCGGAAAGTCGACTGCGCTCGGGGTGTTGTCCGGATTGGTACGCCCGCTCAAGGGCCGCGTGCAGGTCGGCGACGAGGTTCTGTTCGACAGCGCCGCGGGGATCAATGTCCCGCCGCATCAGCGCCGGATCGGTCTGGTGTTCCAGGATGCGCTGCTGCTGCCACACCTGGATGTCAGACAAAACCTGCTCTACGGGCGCTGGTTCGGACGCAACCGGGCTCAGGTCGTCGAGCTCGATGAGGTCTGTGAGCTGCTGGGTATCTCCCATTTGCTGCAACGACGGCCTGCCGGCCTGTCTGGCGGCGAGCGCCAGCGGGTCGCGATCGGCAGGGCGTTGTTGTCACGGCCGCGATTGCTGCTTTTCGACGAGCCCTTCGCGTCGCTGGACTATGCACGCCGGATGGAGGTCCTGCCCTACATCTTGCGATTGCACGAGCGAACCGGGATTCCGTTCATCTATGTGTCTCACGCAATCGACGAGGTGGCGCGCCTTGCCGATCAGGTCGTCGTTCTGGAGCAGGGCCGGCGCAAGGCGTTCGGACCGCCCGGCGAGGTGCTGGCCCCAGACTGGGCCTCGGCTGGCGAAGGGCGCTTGGCTGCGGTGTCGGTCATTGAGGCGGTGGTGCGGGAGCATGACCTGCGCTACGGTTTGACGATGCTCGAGCATCCGGCCGGACCGATCAGCGTGCCCGGTCGGATCGGGGAACCTGGACGTGTGCATCGGGTGATCGTGCGCGCGCTGGATGTGGGTCTCGCAGTTCAGCGTCCGCGAGACGTCAGCTTTCGAACTGTGCTGCGAGGAACGATCCGTGCGATCGATCGCGATGACTCGCCGCTGGCCCGGGTCGAGATCGCACTGCTCGGCTCCGGGCGTCTGGTCGCTCTGGTGACACGGCACTCGGTTGATGCGCTTGCCCTGGACGCGGGCGATGAGATCTTCGCGATGGTCAAGGCGGTGGCGCTCGATGACAGGGCGCTGGCGCTGACAATCCATGCCCGCACCTCGACGCGACAAGCGAACGGCAACGGATAAGCGGCTCAGTTCCGGGAATCTTTGTCGCTACCGCTGCCGCCAGTCCCGGTGACAGTTGGGGGAAACGGTGCGCCAGGCACGCCGGGGCTGCTTGCCGGCAGATCGCGCAGGCGGGCGAGTATCCCGGCGAAGTGCCGTTCGACCGAGGCCCGGCTTTCCCGCGACGCGGCTTCCCAGGCATCCAGCAGCTCAGATCCGAAGTCGGTCAACGCGCAGTGCGCCTGCTCCAACTCGCCTGGGCCGACGATGACCGAAGGCTGGTCGAACATCGCATTGACCGAGTCCAGCAACATCCACGCCCGGCGCAGCGACATATTCATTTCGCGGGCTGCCTGCGCAATCGATCCGGACCGTCGCACCGCTTCGAGCAGCGCCATCTTGCCCGGGCCGAGACGCGCATGCTCGGCAAAGCGCAAGCGCAGGCTGATCGCCTGGGATTCGTTGGCTCTCATCGGATCGGGCTCACAGGCGTCGGTGCGCGCATCGGGATCGCTCAGGAAATGGTCGTTGGTTGACGATGGTAATCCAGCGGAGCGTCCGGAACGGTTACGCTACGCATCCGATGAAGCTTCCTGCCTATCTATTGCCCCAGGCATTGCTCCGGGCGCGTCGTGAGCGCGGGCGAAAGCGCGCTGTCCAGCTAGAGATCGGCCTGCCCGTGGTCTTTGCCATCGCTGGCAGGATCGGCCGCGGCCGTCCGGCAAGCAAGCGATGACACCGCTCCGCGCCCCGGGCATCACCGGTTTTCTGGCCGTGCTTCTCGGATTCGCGCTGCTGTTGGCAGTGGCGGCAGGGCGCTATCCGGTGACGATGATGCAACTGCTTGACGCACTGTTCGCCGGCCCACCGGACAGCAATGCGGAGCGGTTTGGGGCGCAGAACCTCGTCTGGCAGTTGCGCGGTCCGCGGGTACTCGTGGCCGCGCTGGTTGGTGCGGCGCTCGCCGCGTCCGGAGCGGCGATGCAGTCGGTCTTTCGAAACCCGCTGGCCGCTCCTGATCTGCTCGGTGTATCGGCCGGCGCCGCACTGGGTGCGGTGCTGGCGATCCTGCTGGGATGGCCTACCGGCATGCTGCAAGCGGCGGCCTTCGCCGGCGGCCTCGCGGCGGTCGGGCTGGTCTGGTCGCTCGGCCGGCGATTGCCGCTGCGCGACCCGATGCTCGGGCTGGTGCTGGCCGGAATTGCGATCGGCAGCCTGCTCGGTGCGCTCGTGTCGCTGGCCAAACTGCTGGTCGATCCGATCGGAGAGCTGCCCGCCATCACGTTCTGGCTTCTGGGCAGTTTCGCCGGAATCGAAGCCAGCCAGCTTGGCTGGGTGGCCGGTGCGATGCTGCTGGGCATGCTGCCGCTGATCGCGTTGCGCTGGAAGGCCGATGCGCTGGCGCTGTCCGACGATGAGGTCCGTTCGCTGGGAATTCCGCTTGCAAGGCTGCGCTTGTGGCTGGTGCTTGGCGCGACGTTGCTCGCGGCGGTCTCGGTCGCGGCGGCTGGCATCATCGGCTGGGTTGGACTGGTAGTCCCGCACGCGGCGCGGATGCTGGTCGGTGCGTCCTTCGCGCGTTTGCTGCCGGTCAGCGCGTTGCTCGGGGCGCTGTTGATGGTCGCTATCGACGCGCTGTCGCGCAGCATCGCGATGACCGAAGTGCCGCCGGGGGTTCTGACCGCCGTGGTCGGCGCACCGGCGCTGTTTGCGCTGATGATGCGCAGCCGCCATGTCTGAGCCGATGCTGCAGGCTGTCGGTTTGCGCTTCGGTGCGGCGGGTGTCGCGCTGGCGCCTGCGTTCGGGCTGACGCTTCGCGCCGGGGAGATGCTCGTACTGCTGGGGCCGAACGGCGCCGGCAAGACCACGCTGTTTCGCACGCTGCTCGGACTGCAGCGGCCGCTCGAGGGAGAGATACGTTGGAACGGCACGAGGCTTGACGCGCTCGGTGCGCCTCAGATGGCCCATCTGGTCGCCTACGTGCCGCAGGCCCCGGCGGCGGCGTTCGACTTCGACGTACGGGCTTATGTGATGATGGGTCGCCTGGGAGCACTGACAGGCATGCGCAGCCCGGGCGACGCGGACCACCGGGCGGTGGATGCCGCGATCGATCGTCTGGGCATGACGGCGATGCGCGACCGGCCGTTGTCCCGGCTGTCCGGTGGCGAGAGGCAGCTTTGTGCGATCGCCAGGGCGCTGGCTCAGGATTGTCGGGCGATCCTGCTCGACGAGCCGGCTGCCAGTCTGGATCTCGCCAATCAGGCACGCGTGCTGCGTCTGCTGGGCCAGCTTGCCCGGGAGGGGATGGCAATCGCCTATTCGACCCATGACCCGAATCACGCGCTGGCCACCGGCGATCTCGTGCTGTTGCTGGCTTCCGGACGCGAGCCGCGACTCGGTCCGGTTGACCAGATCATCGCCCCTCAGGTGCTGTCAGACACGTTCGGGATCGCCCTGAGCCAGGCGCAGGCAGCCGACGGCACGCGCATGATCGGCGCATCGCGCCAGCCCAGGGCCTGATCCGGCGAGTGCGGCGCAGACTCTGACTGACCCGCCATTGACGGATCGGACTGCGGTGCCGGCGAACTGCGCGCCAGGGATCTGTGCAAGTTCGATTTCGCGCGGTATATTCCTCTCGTCATAAGCGTTTCCCTAGAAAACCGCGGATTTAGGTGGAGGCAACATGCAGAAATCCCTGCATATCAATCCGGACAAGTGCACAGGCTGTCTGCAGTGCGAGATGGCGTGCAGCTACGAGAACTACGGCACGTTCACGACGGCCAAGTCGCGCATCAAGGTGTTCGACTTCCATCAAACCGGCCGCAAGGTGCCGTATACCTGCACCCAATGCGATGAGGCCTGGTGCCTTCATGCCTGTCCTGTCGAGGCAATCAAGATGGACGCCGCAACCGGCGCCAAGGTTGTTCTCGATGATGTCTGCGTCGGATGCAAGGTCTGCACGATCGCCTGCCCGTTTGGCACGGTCAACTACGTGCAAGAGACCGGCAAGGTGCAAAAGTGCGACCTGTGCGGTGGCGATCCGGCCTGTGCCGATGCCTGCCCCACCGGCGCGATCACCTTCGTGGACGCCAACTGGACCGGTCTGGACCGGATGAAGCAATGGGCCGACAAGCTGGGCAACCAGCCGGCTTCAACCTGAACCTGGAGGAGACACGACATGTCATGGGCTGGAAAGATTTTGCGCGTCGACCTCACGAAGGGGACCTGCACCTCCGAACCGCTGCGCATGGACTGGGCCAGGCAGTATCTGGGCCAGCGCGGTCTTGGCACCAAGTATTTCGTCGAGGAAGTCGATCCGAAGGTCGACCCGCTCGGCCCCGATAACAAGATTATCTGGGCGACCGGTCCGCTGACCGGCACGATGGCCTCCACCGGCGGACGTTACTCGGTCATCACCAAGGGTCCTCTGACCGGTGCCATCGCCTGCTCGAACTCCGGTGGCTACTGGGGTGCCGAGCTCAAGATGGCCGGCTGGGACATGGTGATTTTCGAGGGTAAATCGGCCAAGCCGGTCTACCTTTCAGTCGTCGATGACCACGCCGAACTGCGCGATGCATCGCATCTGTGGGGCAAGACCACCTGGCAGACCGAAGAGCTGCTCAAGAAAGAGGCGCAAGATCCGCTCACCCGGGTCTCGTCGATCGGGCGCGCCGGCGAAAACCTGGTCATGTATGCCTGCATCGTCAACGATCTGCATCGTGCGGCCGGGCGTTCCGGTGTCGGCGCGGTTGCCGGCTCCAAGAACCTGAAGGCGATCGCAGTTCGGGGCACCAAGGGCGTGGGCAACATCCACAACCCCAAGGAGTTCATGCGCGTCACCAAGGAGAAGAAAAAACTCCTGCATGATCATCCGGTCACCGGGCAGGGGCTGCCCACCTACGGCACCCAGGTGTTGATGAACGTCATCAACGAAACCGGCGCGTTGCCTACCCGCAACCATCGCGATTCCCAGTTCGAGGGCGCCAACAAGATCGGTGCCGAGGCCATGCTTGAGAAGCGGGCCACCGATGGCAAGGCACACCTGGTCACGAACCAGGCCTGCTTTGGCTGCACGATCGCCTGCGGTCGTATTTCCAAGATGGACGAAACCCACTTTTCAGTGGTCAACAAGCCTGAATACTGGGGTGCCAGCGGCGGCCTGGAGTACGAGGCAGCCTGGGCGCTTGGTGCTGCTCCGGGGGTGGATGATCTCGAGGCGCTGCAGTTTGCCAACATGATCTGCAACGAAGACGGATTCGATCCGATCTCGTTTGGAGCCACGGTTGGTGCAGCAATGGAGTTGTTCGACACCGGCGTGATCACCAAGGAGCAGACCGGCGGCATTGATCTGAGCTCCGGCTCGGCCGAGGCCCTGTGCACGATGGCCGAAATGGTTGCCCGCGGCGAAGGGTTCGGCAAGGAACTCGGTCTGGGTTCCAAGCGTCTGTGCGAGAAATACGGCAAGCCTGAGCTGTCGATGTCGGTCAAGGGCCAAGAGTTCCCGGCTTATGACGGGCGCGGCTTGCAAGGCATGGGCCTGACCTACGCCACGTCCAATCGGGGTGCCTGCCACCTGCGGGGTTACACGGTGTCGTCCGAGGTGTTCGGCATTCCGGTCAAGACCGATCCGCTGACAACCGAAGGCAAACCGGATCTGGTCAAGGCGTTCCAGGACGCCACCGCGGCGTATGACTCCTCCGGTCTGTGCCTGTTCACAACCTTTTGCTGGACCGTCGGCGACCTCGCGCCCCAGGTGGCGGCTGCCTGTGGTGATGAGTTCACGCTCGATTCGCTGAACACCATCGGCGAGCGCGTCTGGAACATGGAGCGTGACTTCAACAATCGCGCAGGCTTTACGCGCAAGGACGACACGCTGCCGCCGCGTCTGCTCAACGAGCCGGTCAAGACCGGCCCGGCCAAGGGCTTGGTTGCCGGCCTCGACAAGATGCTGCCGGAGTACTACCAGGCGCGTGGCTGGGATGCCGAAGGCAACCTGACTGCAGAAACGCGCAGCCGGCTCGGCCTGTAAACCGATTGCCGGAAATCCCTGCGCGGCCGGTTCGCCGGCTGCGCATGGGTGGCCGGCTTGCCAACGGGGATTGCGGGGCGGCTGATGGCTGCCCCGTTTGTCGTTTACGCGTGGATGCCTGCCCCAGACGATTGCCTTGAGTCATATCTGACTTAATCTTCTGGCAGGTTCACGAACAACCGGAACGAGCGAACATGAAACACGTGATCATCGGCAACGGACCGGCCGGCGTGACTGCCGCCGAAACCCTGCGCAAGCACCGCGCCAGCGACGAAATCGTGCTGATCGGCGACGAGCCGGAAGAGCCGTATTCGCGGATGGCAATTCCGTATCTGCTAACCGGCAAGATCGAAGAGCGGGGCACCTGGCTGCGCAAGGGTGAAAACCACTGGGATGCCCTGAAAATTCAGCGAATGACCGGTCGCGTGCAGTCGATCGCGGGCGCGGACAGGCGAATCACGCTGGACGATGGCCAGTCGCTGCAGTTCGACACCTGTCTGATCGCCACCGGCTCTTCGCCGATGAAGCCGCCGATTCCCGGCATCGATTCGCCGTTCGTGCACCCGTGCTGGACGCTCAAAGACGCCCGCAACATCATGCAACTGGCGCGCTCCGGAGCCCGGGTGCTGCAAATGGGCGCAGGTTTCATCGGCTGCATCATCATGGAGGCCCTTGCTCTGCGCGGCGTCGATCTGACGGTCGTCGAGATGGGCGACAGGATGGTGCCGCGCATGATGGGGCCGAAGGCGGGCACGATGATCCGCAAGTGGTGCGAGACCAAGGGTGTCACGGTCTACACCGACACGAAGGTCGAGGCGATCGAGGCGGCGCACAGCAACGCGCGCCAGGATACGTCGACGCTCGGCAAGGTCATCGATCGTGTTGTCGATACGGTGCGCACCGCGTTCGGAGCCAACCATGCGGTCAAGGTACGGTTCTCCGACGGCCGGGTCGAGGAATTCGATCTCGTGATTCAGGCAACCGGCGTTCGACCCAATATCGGGTTCCTGGCGGGCGGTGACGTCAAGTGTCTGCTGGGCGTGCTGGTCGATGAGCGCATGCAGACTACGGTGCCGGGTATCTACGCGGCGGGCGATTGTGCAGAAGCCTTTGATCCGGCAAGCGGCAAGACAATCGTTTCGGCCATCCAGCCCAACGCGGTCGATCAGGCCTATGTCGCCGCGATGAATATGGCCGGAGGCAACGCCAGGCTCAATGGTGTCACGCAGATCAACGTGCTCGACACGCTGGGGCTGGTCTCCACCTCGTTTGGTCAGTGGCAGGGCGTGCCGGGAGGCGAACACGCCGAACTGGTCGACGAACAGCATTTCCGCTATTTGCGTCTGGAATTCGATGGCGATCGCCTGATCGGCGCCAACAGTCTAGGCATGACCGATCAGGTCGGCGTGATGCGCGGACTGGTCGAACGTGGTGTGCCGCTGGGTCACTGGAAAACTCGTCTGCTTCAGGATCCCACCCGACTCACCGAGGCGTATCTGGCCAGCGCGCAGGCGCAGGAAAACTGGCAGGGGCGTTCGCGCGGTTCGTCGAAGTGATCAGGATCAAGTTCAAGCTGTTTGCGATGTTGACCGATTTCCTGCCGGATCAGGTTGACGGCAGAGCGCGCACCGGTAATGTCATCGAACTGGATGTCGCCGAGGGGACGACCGTGCAGCAAATGATCGATCGCTATCGGCTCCCGGACAAATGGGTTCACCTGGTTCTGGTCAATGGCGTATTCATTCCGCCCGAGGATCGGGCGAGCCGGGCGCTGGTTGCGGACGACGCGCTGGCGATTTGGCCTCCGATCGCCGGCGGTTGACGCTCTCACGATGCTCGACTTTGGCGATCGTCGCATCATGGGGTGTTCGCGCACCGATCTGGAGCGCTGGGTTCGTGAACTGACCGGGCTGCAAGACCGCAGCTTCCTGGCGGATCGTCTGGATCTGTCCGATACCGGTATCCCGGTGTGTCTCGTCGTGCGCGAACTGGCGCCGCGCAGAATCGGTCTGGTCAGCTTTGCGCAGCTCGAGCTGTGGTTCGATTACCCACCGGGTCAGGCAGACGCCGCTCGCGACTGGATCCGCCGCTTTGACCGTCACACGCAACGCGGCGGGGGCTAGGGCGTCCTGGCGCTAGAATCGCGCATCACTTCGTTCGCAAGCGCAAGGTTTGGCCAACATGAGCATCAAGTCTGACAAATGGATCCGTCGAATGGCGGCGCAAGGCATGATCGACCCGTTCGAACCGGGGCAGGTTCGTGCCAGCGAAGGGCGGCGCATTGTGTCGTATGGCACCTCGAGTTACGGCTACGACATCCGCTGCGCCGACGAATTCAAGATCTTCACCAACATCAACAGTACGATCGTCGACCCGAAGGCCTTCGATCCTGCCTCATTCGTCGACTTCAAGGGCGGCGTCTGCATCATTCCGCCGAACTCGTTTGCGCTGGCCAGAACAGTCGAGTACTTCCGGATTCCGCGCAACGTGCTGACCATCTGCCTGGGCAAGAGCACCTATGCGCGCTGCGGCATCATCGTGAACGTCACGCCGCTCGAACCCGAATGGGAGGGGCATGTGACGCTGGAGTTCTCCAACACCACACCGCTGCCGGCCAAGATCTACGCCAATGAAGGCTGCGCACAGGTGATCTTCATTGAGTCCGACGAGGTCTGCGAGACCTCGTATCGGGATCGTGGCGGCAAATACCAGGGCCAGCAGGGAGTCACCTTGCCGCGTACTTGAGCCCTTCTCGGCAGGCTGGCGCTGCTGCCCGCTTGCCGGTGTCGGACAAACCCTTTATATTCATTCCCATGGCACCCGCCTCCTTCCGCTTCGCTCTCTCTTTGCGGTCCCTGCTTCTAGCAGAGACCGGCAGCCTGCTGCTTGGCCGGCTGCTACTGCGCCCCGCGCGCTAAACATCCCCCACCCCCCATTTCCGTGTTGTCCAGTGGCCCTCTCACAAGGGGGGCAGACCAAGGAGCATTCGCATGTCCGACAAACTGATCATCTTCGACACGACGCTTCGCGATGGCGAGCAAAGTCCTGGCGCCTCCATGACCAAGGAGGAAAAGTTGCGTATCGCCAAGCAGCTGGAAAAGCTGCGGGTCGACGTGATCGAGGCCGGCTTTGCGGCGTCGTCTAACGGAGACTTCGAGGCGGTGCGTGCGATTGCCGGATCGGTCAAGGAGTCGATCATCTGCTCGCTGGCGCGTACCAATGATCGCGACATCCAGCGCGCAGCCGATGCGATCGCGCCGGCACCGCGCAAGCGGATCCACACGTTCATCGCGACCTCGCCACTACACATGGAAGTCAAGCTGCGGATGACGCCGGAGCAGGTGCTCGAGCAGGCCAAGCTGGCGGTGCGATTCGCGCGCAATCTGGTTGACGACGTCGAGTTCTCCCCCGAAGACGGCTACCGGTCTGACATGGACTTTCTGTGTCGGGTGCTGGAAACCGCGATCAAAGAAGGCGCCCGGACGATCAACGTGCCAGACACGGTTGGCTACGCGATACCCGAGCTCTACGCACAGTTCTTCACGACGCTGCGCGAGCGTATTCCGAACTCCGACAAGGCGGTCTGGAGCGTGCATTGCCACAACGATCTTGGCATGGCGGTCGCTAATTCGCTGGCCGCGGTGCATTCCGGTGGGGCACGCCAAGTCGAATGCACGATCAACGGCCTGGGCGAGCGCGCCGGCAACACCTCGCTTGAGGAAATCGTCATGGCGGTACGTACCCGCCGCGATTACTTCAACCTGGACGTCGGCGTCGATATTTCGCAGATCGTTCCGGCCAGCCGTCTTGTGTCCAGCATCACAGGTTTTC
>JALRBB010000128.1 GCA_023257915.1 Quisquiliibacterium sp.
GATCTCGTCATCCGCAATGTATGGATTCTCGACGGGTCCGGAGCGCCGGGCTTTACCTCGTCGCTGGCAGTCAAAGACGGCGTGATCGCTGCGATCGGCCGCGATCTATCCGCCGGCAAGCGCGAGATCGACGCGAACGGCCTGGCGCTGATGCCTGGCATTATCGATGGCCATACCCATTACGACGCACAGTTGACCTGGGATCCATTCGCGAACCCTTCACCGCAGGTTGGCGTCACCACCACAGTGATCGGCAACTGCGGCTTCACGATCGCCCCCTGCCGACCGGCGGACCGTGACCTGACGATGCGCAACCTGACCCAGGTCGAAGGCATGTCGCTGGACGCGCTACGCGAAGGGATTCAATGGGACTTTGAGACCATCCCGGAATATTTCGACATGCTCGAGCGTCGTGGGCTTGGGCTCAATGTCGCCGCCTATGCCGGACACTCGGCGATCCGCACCTATGTGATGGGCGAAGCCAGTCACCAGCGCGCGGCGACCGACGAGGAAATTGCCCGCATGGCCGATATCGTGCGCGACGCGATGGCCCATGGCGCGGTCGGTTTTGCCACCTCCACCAACGAACCGCACAACGGCTGGGGCGGTATTCCGATGCCATCGCGGATGGCGGACGAACGCGAACTGAAGGCCTTGACCCGCGCGATGGGCGAATCCGGCAAAGGTCTGTTCATGCTGACCAAGGGTCGCACCACCTCGGTCCCCTTGCTCGAAGACGTGGCAGACGAATCTGGCCGGCCGGTACTGGTTGCGGCCATGGTCCATAACAGCCAGGCACCGGACGCGGTGTTTGACGACATCGCCCGGATGCGCGAGGCGAGCGATCGTGGCCATCGACTGATTCCCCAAGTCTCGCCCTGCCCGTTGACGATGGACTTCACGATGAAGTCCGCCTACGTGTTCGAGAGCATGCAGGCCTGGCGCCCCGCCATCAGCGCCGCCCCAGAAACCCTGATGTCACTGTACGCCGACCCGAATTTCCGGGCCGCTGCCAAGGCCGAATTGATCGCGCAACAAGGCCGAGGGCTCTTCAACGGCGACTGGGAACTGATGAAGGTCGCGCAGGTGGCCGACCCCGGCAACCTGGCGCTCGAAGGTCGCTCGCTGGCTGAACTGAGCCACGCAAGCGGCAAGCATCCGCTCGACTGGATGCTGGACTTCGCGATCGACGAAAAACTCGAAACCTGGTTCGTCGGGCAACTTCGCAACAACGATCCGGACGCGGTCGGCCGACTGGTGGCCGACCCAGATACCCATGTCTCGCTGTCTGACGCCGGCGCACATCTGACCTTCCTGTGCGACGCAGCTTTCGGGCTACATGTGCTGGGCTACTGGTCGCGCGAGCGCCAGGCCCTGCCGCTCGAGACCGCGGTCTACAAGCTGACTGGCCAGCAAGCCGAGTTGTTCGGATTCCTCGACCGGGGCCTGCTGCGCGAAGGGATGGCCGCCGACTTGCTGTTGTTTGATCCTGCGAGCGTCGGACGAGGCCGCAACGAACGTCGCTTCGATCTGCCGGCCGGCGCAACAAGACTGATCGCGATCGGCGACGGCGTCAAAGGCGTTTGGGTCAACGGCAGCCAGGTTGCCGATGCGAACGGCCTGCTGCCCGAGGCACCGCGCGCCGGCAAGCTGCTGCGCGAATTCGGCACTGTTTGAGCGCGAGTTCAGCGTCGCATGGAGTTCATCAAACGACTCTCCACCCGGGTAATCCCGGTGATCGTCCTCGACAACGCCGACGACGCCGTGCCACTGGCCAGCACGCTCGCCGACGCCGGCCTGACGACGCTGGAGATCACCCTGCGCACACCGGCCGCTATCGCGTGCATTCAGCGCATCCACGCCGAGTTGCCTCAGCTGCAGTTGGGAGCCGGTACGCTGACCCGTGTTGAGGAGATCGACAAGGTCCTGACAGCCGGTGCGAGCTTCGCACTCGCGCCAGGATTGTCCGAAACCCTCGTGTTGTCAGCCAGAGCGGCTGGTCTTGAATACGTCCCCGGCGTCATGACACCGTCCGAGGTGATGCATGCGACCGAACTCGGCTGCAGGCATCTGAAGCTCTTCCCCGCCGAGCAGTGCGGTGGCATCGGGATGCTCAAGGCCTTGGCCAGTCCCTTTGCGCAGGTCAGCTTCTGCCCGACCGGCGGCATCGACGCCACGCGCGCGCCGCAATACCTGGCGCTACCGAACGTCTTCGCGGTCGGCGGATCCTGGATGGTGCCGCCCGTGGCGGTGCGCGAACGCGCCTGGGAGCGCATCGGGCTGCTCGCCGCCGAGGCGGCACGTCTGGGCGAGCAGACAGCGCGCTGACGCCAGCGGGTCGCCATCAGGCAGCGGCGCTGGCAGTGACCCGCGGCGGGTCGGCATCGGCTAGACTGAAGCCATGGACACGAAAAAAACCATCCAGACACTGGAACGCCTCGTCGCGTTCGACACCGTCAGCAGCAACAGCAACATCGAATTGATCGACTGGTCAGCCAACCGGCTCGAGGCAGCCGGGGCGAAGGTATTCGTCCAGCATGCCGACGAACCTGGCAAGGCCAACTTGTTCGCGACGATCGGCCCACAGGATGTCCCTGGCATCATGCTGTCAGGGCACTCCGACGTGGTTCCGGTCGCCGGGCAGGCCTGGAGTAGCGATCCGTTCACGCTGACCGAGCGCAACGGTTCCCTGTACGCCCGTGGCAGTGCCGACATGAAGGGCTTTATCGCCTGCTGCCTGGACATGGCGCCGCGCTTTGCCTCGGCAAAGCTGGCCATGCCGGTGCACATCGCGCTGTCGTACAACGAAGAGACCAATATGCGCGGCATGCGTCAGCTGGCGGCGCATCTGAAGGCTGCGCCGGTTCGCCCGCTCGCCTGCGTGATCGGTGAACCCACGATGATGCAGGTCGTGGTCGCCAACAAGGGCGCCGCGATCTATCGGGCCCGGATCCGTGGCTTTTCGGTGCATTCCTCGCTGCGCGACCAGGGGGTGTCCGCGGTCGAGGTCGGCGCCCAGATCGTCACGCATATCGTCGCGCTGCAACGCCGACTCGAGGGAGCCGAGCGTCATGACGGCTTCGAATATCCGTTCACCAGCGTGCATGCCGGCATGATGTCTGGTGGCACCGCGCACAACATCACCGCGCGCGACTGCGAGGTGCTGTTCGAAGTGCGGGCGCTTCCCGGCGTGTCCGCGGCTCAGGTCGTGGCCCAGATCCGGCAATTTTGCGAACGCGAGCTGCTGCCGCCGATGCGCAAGGTTTCCCCGGAATGCTCGATCACCGTTGAAGAGGTGCTCGACGCGCCCGGGCTGGACGAGCGCGGCAACCGCAACCTGGCGCAAGCAATGATGCCGCTGTGTAATTGCGCGCAACCCGGACGTGTCAGCTTCGGCACCGAAGCGGGCATGCTGCAGGAGATCGGCGTGCCCACCGTGGTCTGCGGACCCGGTGCAATCAAGGTCGCGCATCAGCCTGATGAGTACGTCGAAATCTCGCAGCTCGGCTTGTGTCTGGATTTCCTCGAGTCGCTGACCGTCGGCATGGAGCGCGGAACGCTCGGCGCGCTGGCAAGCAGCGCAGGGGCCGGCTGAGGCATCGGGCGTGCCCAGCGGCGCAGCCCCGCCTCGCGAACCGGTGTTTCGCGCGCGCGGGCTGCGCAAGGTCTACGACACCGGTGCGGTGCGCATCGAAGCCTTGCGTGGT
>JALRBB010000212.1 GCA_023257915.1 Quisquiliibacterium sp.
TCATGCTCGCGCACACGATCAAGAAGAGAACGCTTAAGATCCGGTTGCTTCTTTGCATCTTCGCTCGCCGTGTCCTGCTTCGTCAGAGCATGAAGCCAGATGACCAGCTTCATCACCAAGTCGGCCAAGAAGTTCATTCAGCCTTCGGAGCGTCCGATGCCTTGGCCTTCTTGTTGTTGTAAATCGACCAAGCGATACCGGCGATGCTGACAGCGGCGACCGGCATGGATGCGATGGCGCATTGCATCGAGACTTTTTGCGCTCCGTCGGTGAATCCTCCGGCCGAGGTGATCGCGCTGGACGGTTTGCGGCGCGCCAGTGCCAATATCGAGATCGCGACCCGCGATGGCACGAATCGTCAGGCACGCTGGGAGATGATGATGGCCGCGATGGAAGGCGCGATGGCCTTCCAGAAGGGGCTCGGCGCGGTCCATGCGCTATCGCATCCGATGGGCGCCTTGCCCGGGCGACCCCTGCACCACGGAACGCTGAATGCGGTTCTGCTGCCTGCGGTGCTCGAATTCAACGCGCCGGTGCTGGAAGGCAAAAAGGCGACCCTGAACGCAGGTCTCGGTCTCGCAGCCGATGCAGATCCGGCCGCGCACATCCGGACGCTGAACTCGCGACTTGGCCTGCCCGCCGGGCTCGGTGCGATGGGAGTGACCCGGGCCGACTTTGGCGCAGTTGCCGATGCAGCGCTCAAGGATCACTGTCACCAGACCAATCCGCGCCTGGCCAGCCGCGACGATTACCTGGCGATGCTCGACGCGTCGTTCTAGGGAAAAGCAGCAAGCGGGGGCGCGAAAGACGTGCGCCTGGGACCATGCCCGACCCAGGCCCGGCGGGGCAGGACCTACTGCACGAAGCGCGGGGCTTGTTCGCCCCAGGTTTGCAGCGGCCCCAGAGGGTTACGCGTGACCTCCCGCAGATTGATCCTGGGCTGACCGCTGTACAGCGTATAGACCACGATGTCGTCGACGATGATGATCAACGCATTGAACTGCCAGCCCACTATCTCGACTTCACGATGGAAGTTCAGCGAGTCTAGCCAGAAGTTGCCGACCCGCTTGCGCCTGACGTGGTTCAGTGCGATGGCGTAGCCGGTACATCGCTTGCCGGCCGACAGACAGTCGCGAATGCCGGGATCGAAATCTTCGCGTCGAACCGCCGAACTCGACGCGAATCGTTGCAAGATGTCGGAGTAGCTGAGCAGCGTCACCCCGTGGTCCTGGTACGGATCGATGCCCTTTGCGCGCACGTCTTGCATCCGTGCCTTGTATGGCACGAGGCTTTCAATGGCGTCACGGGCTTGCTCGAACGAATCCCAGTGCGTCTGGGTCTGGCTGGCACTGCGCGGCAACAGCGAACCGCAGGCACTGATCAGGACCGTCACCAGCAGGGCCAGCGCGGTCCATGATCGCGGTAACGGTCGGATGGCGACCCGGGAACCGCCATCCGGGCGACGCAAACGGATCCAGGTCATGAATCCATTATGCGCCCGAATCAGTAGTGGACATACGACCAGCCATCACGCTGGCGTTCGACGACCTCGACGATGCCTCCTGGCACGTACCCGATTCCGGGGATCATGTCGCTGCTGGAGAGCTTGAGTGCCTTCATCGTCTGCTCGCAGGCGACGATCTTGACCCCGTTGGTCAGTGCCCCGGTGACGCGCGGCTCCACCTTTGACTCCGCCTTGAGCATGTTGATGCCCGGGCCGTTGACGACGACCTCAATGAACACCTTGTCGCTGCCAAGCGCCTTTTGGAAGTTGGCGGCGTTGTTCAGCGCCTGGTTCCAGGCTGCCGGGCTGCCGCTGGTGACATGCAGAACGACCGGGATCCGCCCGTCGACGGTGTTCGAGTTGCTGCCCACCGTTCCCATCGGCGCGCAGCCGGTGGCGGCCAGCAACGGAATGCCAAGGACCGCGGCGACAAGCATGCGAGAGACGAAACGTTTCATCGGAATTCTCCGTTCGATTGGGCGTGCACCCGAGTCTGCCCGAAGGGGTGCCGGGCGTCCATGTCTGCCAGGACGGTGATTGCCGTGATCCGGAAAACGCGGGATAATGGCTGGTTAACCACCAATCCATGAAAGCCGCCATCGGCCACGCGCCGGACGACACACCACACTTGACTACCACGTTTAACGACTTCGGCCTTGCGGAGCCTATCCAGCGAGCCGTCACCGAACTGGGCTATCGGGAACCCACCCCGATTCAGTCTCAGGCGATTCCCCTGGTCCTGATGGGCCGCGATGTGATGGGCGCAGCCCAGACCGGTACCGGCAAGACGGCTGGTTTCGCTCTGCCGATCCTGCAGCGTCTGATGCCGCATGCGAATGCAAGCGCCTCTCCGGCCCGCCATCCGGTGCGCGCCCTGGTGATTGCCCCGACGCGCGAGCTGGCCGACCAGATCTACGTCAATGTGGCGGCTTACGCCAAGTACACGAACCTGAAGAGCTCGGTGGTATTTGGCGGAGTGGATATCAAGCCGCAACTGGCTGCGATGCGCGCCGGTTGCGAAGTGCTGATCGCCACGCCGGGCCGCTTGCTCGACCATATCGAGCAGCGCACCGTGAACCTGTCGCAGGTCGAGATCTTCGTGATGGACGAAGCCGACCGGATGCTGGACATGGGATTTTTGCCCGATATTCAGCGCATCATCAATCTGCTCCCGAAGGGACGCCAGAACCTGATGTTCTCGGCCACCTTCTCCAACGACATCCGCAAGCTTGCCGAGAGCTTTCTGCGCGATCCGGTGTCGGTCGAGGTTGCCAGGCGCAATGCGGCCGCGGAAAACGTCGAGCAAAAGGTGTTCCGGGTCGAGAGCAGCGATGCCAAGCGTGCGGCGGTCGCCAAGCTGGTCCGCGACCATCAACTCGCGCAGGTGATCGTGTTCACCAACACCAAGATCGGCGCGAGCCGACTCGCACGCGAACTGGTCCGCGAAGGCCTGAACGCCGATGCAATCCATGGCGACAAAAGCCAGCAGGAGCGGCTCGCGACGCTTGAGGCGTTCAAGAGGGGCGAAACCGTCATCCTGGTCGCCACGGATGTCGCAGCGCGTGGCCTGGATATTGCCGAATTGCCTGCCGTCATCAACTACGACCTGCCCTATTCACCGGAAGACTATGTCCACCGCATTGGGCGCACCGGCCGTGCCGGCGCCAAGGGCGTCGCGCTGTCGCTGATGACATCGAATGATGAGCGCCTGCTTGCCGAGATTGAAAAGCTGATTAAGCGCAAGTTGCCGCAAGAGAGCCTTGTCGTCGAGCAATCGCGTCCCACGCGCGAACGTCCGGCACGCGATCGCGATGAGGGAGCTCGAGGGGACCGGGAGCGTCGCCCTGAGTCTGCTCGCCCGGCGCCGGTGCGCTCGGGACCGCCAATGCCTGGATTGTCGCGCGATCCGTTCTTCTTCACCCCGTATCAACCGACGCAGTCGGAAGACGACGAGGATCAACCGGACCAGTCGACTGCCGCCAGTTCCAAGGCAGAAAGCCCGCGCTCACGCCGGCGTCCCGCCAAGGTCATTCCCGCCTTGCTCGGGGGCAAAAAGAGCTGAGCGTCGGGTCGGACCTTTCGGATCGGACCTTGTCCGCTAGAGAATCCGGCGCGTTCGTCGTGTTCAGCGCATCCAGTGAGATGCGCTCCAGCGTTTCGGGGCTTCGTCCCAGAATTCCCGCAGGCTCTCTGTGTCCAGAGCTTCGAGGCCCAGATGCTCCATCGCGCGGTTCAAGGCACGCACCGGTGTTTTAACTGCGATTGCCTTCGCGCCGGTCTGCTTCGAGAGTTTTTCTCCCTGCGAATCGAGCACCAGCGGCAGGTGCAAATAGCGCGGTCGCGGATAGCCCAGTAATTGCTGCAGATAAATCTGTCGAGCGGTCGAGCCAAGAAGATCGGCTCCGCGCACCACGTCGGTCACCTGCTGAAGTGCATCATCGACAACGACCGCAAGCTGATAGGCCCACAGTTTGTCGGCTCGCAGCAGCACGAAGTCGCCGACCTGGGTGGCCAACGCCTCATGGATCGCTCCATGTTCACGGTCGTGCCAGCTGATTTCGACTTGATCGACCCGGACACGCCAGGCTCGTGCGACAACTCCTTCCGGATCGGATCTCTGCGGCCGGTTGCGGCAGGTACCGGGATAGACCAAGTCGCGGTTGCGCTCACGAACCACGCCCAGGCGGCTCAGTGAATCGGCAATTTCCTTGCGCGTGCAGGTGCAAGGATAGAGATGCCCGTCGCGACGTAGCTGCTCGAATGCATCCCGATACAAGGCATCCCGCTCGCTCTGGTGAACCAGCGGACCGTCAGGCTCAAAGCCCAGCGCGTGCAGTTGCTCCAGGATGGTTTCCAGGGCACCCGCTGCCATCCTGGGGCGGTCGAGGTCCTCGATCCGGAGCAGCCAGCGGCCCGAATGCGCGCGGGCATCCAGACAACTGGCCAGCGCAGCAACCAGCGAGCCGTCATGCAGTGGGCCGGTGGGCGATGGAGCAAATCGGCCGACATATCTGGTCGCGCCGTTTTGGCAGTCAGGTGGACCGGATTGGCCCGGTGCGGTTCGCGGTGAAGACGCTGCGCGCTCGCCGACCGGCAGGGATTCCTGCAACGCATTCATGGTCGAAACATTAGCGGTTCAGGCATTGATCTTAAGCTTGCGCCATCGATAACCCGCATTCCCAATCTGGAGGACCTGATGATCGAGTTGCGCCGAAGCGCCGAGCGCGGATACGCGGACCACGGCTGGTTGAAGTCTTTTCACAGTTTTTCGTTCGCTGATTACTACGACCCGCGCCACATGGGCTTCGGGCCCTTGCGCGTGATCAACGAGGATCGGATCGCACCCGGAAGCGGCTTCGGAACCCATGGGCATCGCGACATGGAGATCATCAGCTACGTGCTTGAGGGTGCCCTGGCGCACCGTGACAACATCGGCAACGGTTCGGTGATTCGCCCCGGCGATGTGCAGCGCATGAGCGCCGGAAGAGGCGTCATGCATTCGGAGTTCAATCACGAAAAAAGCGGTCAGACGCACTTTCTGCAGATCTGGATCGAGCCTGATGTGCGTGGTATCGACCCCGGCTACGAGGAACGGCATTTTGAACCGGCCAGCAAGCGCGGTCGCCTGGCGCTGATTGCGTCACCGGACGGACGGGACGGTTCGGTGACGATCCATCAGCAGGCATTCGTGCATGCCGGGCTGTTCCAGGCTGGTGAGTCCGCGACGCATCCACTGCCGGCTGGTCGACGTGCGTATCTGCATGTCGCGCGCGGCAGTGTCACGGTCAATGGCCAGCCGTTGCAGGCCGGCGATGCCGCAAAGTTTGTCGACGAAGCGGCGCTACGCATTGACGGCACTCAGGATGCCGAGGTGATCCTGTTCGATTTGCCCTGAGCGATCGCGGGCGTCCTGCCGCGCCAGGCGTCAATCACAAGCGCGACGAGCACCACCAGCCCGCCTTGCATCGTCGCCGGCGGCATCGCCTCGCCCGCACCCACCCAAGCCCAGATCGGCCCCAGAACCACCTCGAGCAGGCCGATCAGCGCCATCTCCTGGGGGGCCAGATGTTTGGCGGCTCTTACCATCAGCATGCAGGGAAGCGCCAGCTGAACCACTCCGAGCAGCGCCAGGATGCTCAGATCGTGCAGGCTGACCGCGGAAAAACGCACCATCGGCAAGGTCGCCAGGCAGGAGAACAATGCACCGAGCAGCACCGCCGGTGCCAGATCCACGCGCGCGTGCATCTTGCGCAGCGTCACCAGGTTGATCGCCACCGCCAACGGAACGCCAAGCGCGACCAGCATGCCGGTGGCGCCTTGCGCCGAGATGCCGTCATGCACCATCCACCAGATGCCGCCCAAGGCGACCGCGATCGCCCACCAGGTGCCCGGCCGGACACGCTCGCCGAGCACCAACCAGGCGAGCAGCGCAGACAACAGCGGCGAGATGCTGGACACCAGCAGCGTGTTTGCGGTGCTGGTCAGCGTCAGCGCCACCGTGAAACAGGTGAACATCACCGACCACATCAGTCCGGACACCAGCCCGGCGCGACCCATCGCGCGCAATGGCGCGAGTGCGTGGCGGCCGCGTTGCCAGAGCAGGACTGCCAACACCGCCAGAAGGCAGAACAAGCTTCGCCAGAATGTCACCTCGAAACCTTGGGCGCTGTCCAGACGGCGTACGAACACGCCGGCGATGCTCCAGCAAAGCGCGCAAAAGCACAGCAGCGCAACGGCGCGCCGATGGTCGGAACGGGACGTGGTCATGATGCCTGGCGGCCAGCTAAGTGGGTTGTATGGGGCTTGGCCGGTCGCTTGCGACCTGCTGGCTGCATGATTTGCTTAGGCCTGTAGAATTTTACCGATGCGCAGCCCGGAATTCGTCCACCTGAGGGTCCATACCGAATACTCGATCGGCGATTCTATCGTGCGCATCGATTCTCTGGTGGATGCGGCCTTGGCTGATGCGCAGCCTGCCGTTGCAATCAGCGACACCGCCAATTTCTTTGGCTGGATCAAGTTCTACAAGGCGGCGCGCGCCAAGGGAATCAAGCCGATCCTGGGTGTGGACGCCTGGCTTAGCAACGAAGCTGACAGGGACCGCCCGTTCCGGATGCTATTGCTGGCCCGCGACCATGCCGGCTATCTGCGCCTGTGCGACCTGGTCGCTCGGGCCTGGTTGTCCAACGAGCATCGCGGGCGTGGCGAGATGCTGGAAGCCTGGTTCGACGAAAGTGCGGGCAACGAGGGCCTGATCATGCTGTCGGGCGCGCAGTGGGGCGACGTTGGCCAGGCTCTGCTGGCCGGCCAGGGCGAGCTGGCCGAAGAACTCGCCGGGCGCTGGGCGGCACGCTTCCCGGATGCCTACTATCTGGAACTGCAGCGCATCGGGAACCGCGAGTCTGAGACTCAGACCCGGGAGGCGGCCCGGTTGGCCGCGCGACTTGGTCTGCCGGTGGTCGCGACTCATCCGGTGCAATTCGTCGAGCCTCAGGGATACACCGCGCATGAGGCGCGGGTGTGCATCGCCGATGGTGAAATCCTGGCCAATCCCCGCCGGGCGCGCCGGTTTACCGAAGAGCAGTTTTTCAAGTCGCAAAGCCAGATGGCCGAGCTGTTTTCGGACCTGCCGGCGGCGCTCGCCAATAGCGTCGAGATTGCGCGCCGCTGTTCGCTGCCGATGGTGCTGGGAAAGCCCAAGCTGCCGCTGTTCCCGACGCCGGACGGGATCGGACTTGACGACTACATGCGACAGCTCGCGCGACAGGGACTGGACGCTCGCATGCCCAGGCTGTTCCCTGACGAGCAACAACGTGCCGATCAGTTGCCGGCTTATCTGCGGCGGCTCGACTATGAATGCGACACGATCGTGCAGATGGGGTTCTCCGGCTACTTTCTGATCGTGGCCGACTTCATCAACTGGGCCAAGGCGAACGAAGTCCCGGTCGGGCCGGGCAGGGGATCGGGCGCCGGGTCGCTGGTCGCGTTCGCGCTTGGCATCACCGATCTTGACCCGATTCCGTATGCGCTGCTGTTCGAGCGTTTTCTGAATCCGGAACGGGTGTCGATGCCCGACTTCGATATCGATTTTTGCCAGGACAACCGCTGGAAGGTCATCGAGTACGTGCGCCGCAAGTACGGCGAGCAGGCCGTGTCGCAGATTGCCACCTTCGGCACGATGGCCTCGAAGGCCGTGATTCGTGACGTCGGTCGCGTGCTCGACATGGGCTACAACTTCTGCGACCAACTCTCCAAGCTGATCCCGGTGGTGCAAAACAAGCCGGTGTCGCTGGCCAAGGCCAGGGAGGCTGAGCCACTGCTCAAGGAGCGCGAGGAGCGCGAGGACGAGGTGCGCGGGCTGCTCGCACTGGCCGAGCCGCTCGAGGACCTGACCCGCAACGTCGGCATGCACGCCGGCGGCGTACTGATCGCGCCGGGCAAGCTCACCGACTTTTGCCCACTGTACAAGGCGCCGGGCACCGACTCGGTGATCAGTCAGTACGACAAGGATGATGTCGAGGCGGTGGGCCTGGTCAAGTTCGACTTCCTTGGCCTGCGCAACCTGACGATCATCCAGTACGCAGTCGAGTTCATCAATGCGCGTCATCCCGGCCTGAACCTGGACCTTTCCAGGCTGTCGTTCGACGATCCGAAGGCCTACCAGGTGCTCAAGGACGCGAACACCACCGCGATCTTCCAGGTCGAGGGTGAGGGCATGAAGAAGCTTCTGAAGAAGCTGCAGCCCGACCGCTTCGAGGACATCATCGCGGTGCTCGCACTGTACCGCCCCGGACCGCTGGGCTCGGGGATGGTCGACGACTTCATCCTGCGCAAGAAGGGCGAACAGCGCATCGACTTTTTCCATCCCCTCCATTGAAATGGAAGGCTGGGAAGCCGACGACATTATCGCCACCTATGCCTGCATGGCGCGCCGGGCCGGCGGCAAGGCCACGATCGTCTCCTCCGACAAGGACATGATGCAGCTGGTGGAGCCCGATGGCTCGATCCGCATGCTCGACACCATTCCGCGCCCCGGCCAGCCGCCCCTGCGCTGGATTGGCGTTGATGAAGTG
>JALRBB010000277.1 GCA_023257915.1 Quisquiliibacterium sp.
TGCCCGACCAGCGCCTTTAACTCCGACATCTTCTCGAACACCCGCATCTTGTTTCCTTTCTAGTGACAACCGTTGGCTGATTGAGTCACGCAACCAGGTGCACAAACCACGACCGGCCAGGGTTCTTGGGATTAGTCGAGCCGAACGCCGGCGCGCTGGATCACCGGCGTCCAGCGGCGTAACTCGGCCTGCATGAAGTCGGCGAACTCTTTTGGCGTGCCCGGCATCGGCTGCATGTATTGCGCGCGCAGTTTGTCGGCCACCGCCGGTTCGCGAAGCGCCGCAACGAGCTCGCGGTTGAGCTGCTCCACGAGCGGCGCCGGCACACCCGACGGTACAACGAAGCCGAGCCAGGCACTCGCCTCGACATCCGGAATTCCGGCCTCGCGAAAGGTCGGCAGCTCCGGAAGCAATGCATAGCGCTGGCCGGTGGTCACTGCCAGCGCACGCAGCTTACCGGCACGCACCTGCGGCATCACCGCCGCCGGCGGCAGCGTGCCCATCTGCGTGTCGCCAGCGAGGATCGAGGTGACCGCAGCAGGTGACGACGGATACGGGATATGCACGATGTAGGTGCCGCTACGCGCCTTGATCAGCTCCATCGCCAGGTGTGCGACCGTGCCCGCGCCGAGCGATGCATAGTTGTACTTGCCCGGATTCGCGCGCAGCAGCGCCATCAGTTCGGCAACGCTGTTCACATTCAGCGATGGCGACACCGCGAGCACACTGGGCTGCACCGCAGCCAGTGTTACTGGCGCAAGGTCGCGAAACGGGTCGTACGCCATCTTCGAATACAAAATGTTGTTGTTGACCAGCGGCCCGGTGATTGACAGTCCGATCGTGTATCCGTCAGCCGGAGCGCGAGCCACCGCCAGCGTTCCGATGCTGCCGCCGGCCCCGGCCTTGTTCTCGACGATGAAACTCTGACCCAGCGACTGTGTCATTCGGTCAGCGACCAGGCGCGCAAGAATATCCGGCGTCGAACCCGGCCCGAACGGGACAATGATGCGCACGGTGCGCGCGGGCCAAGCTCCGGTACTTTGCGCGCGAGCGGCACCCGGCAGTGTGGCGGCTAGCGGCAGCACCGTGGCGGTGATGAATTGGCGACGTCTCATCGTCGAGCTCCCAGGCAGGTCAGTGGATTGCGAACCGTCACAGCGCGGGTTCAGCGGCCAACCCGCGCAACGCGTCGAGCAACAGTTGCAAAGACGTCTGCTCATCGATGCCACTCGTTGCGACGGTCTGATCGGCCAGAGAATACAGGCGCTCGCGCTGCGCGAGGATGGTCCGCAACTCGATCATCGCGTGATCACGGCCGCGGACCGGTCGCAGGTCGCCCTGGGCAAGCACCCGGTTCATGTGATCTTCCGGTTCGGCCCGCAACCACACGGTCAGGCAGCGACTGCGCAGCAGCTGATAGGTCTGTGGCTCGACGACTAGCGAGCCGCCAGTTGCGATCACACAGCGTTCGTTGTTTTCAAGCAGCCGGGACAGCGCGCGCCGCTCGGCATCGCGATAGGCATCCTGTCCATACAGCGTGAACACGCTCTCCAACGGAACTCCAATCTCGCGTTCCACCTCGGCGTCGAGTTCCAAGAACGGTACTTTGAGCCGAAGGGCCAGCATCGCGCCGAGCGTTGACTTTCCAGCACCGCGCAGCCCGATCAGCGCGATACGGCCACGTCGCTGCGTGTCAACCGGCTGGCCAACCAGATTCTGCAAATCGACTCCGAGCGCCGCGGCGACCCGCCGGATCAGCAGAATCGAAATATTGCCGTCACCAGATTCGAGCTGCGCGAGATAACGCTCCGACACCCCGGAGCGCTGCGACAGTTCGCGCCGCGTCAACGCGGCCCGAGCCCGCGCGCGCCGTACTCGCAGGCCGAGTTGCGCGAGGAATGCGGTTTCGTCAGGGGACTTGGCGGAAAAGGCCATCGGTGAGGATTGGGATACCTGATCAGGCGACAGGCCGTCATGGTACGACGAAGGCACCTGACGCCGCCTTGCCGCAGGCGCAAGCGCCGTCCACTGCCGGGAAAAGCCTCTCGCCCCGTGAAACGTCTGGCCCGCAGGTCGCGGCCGCCAGAATGCCCTCAAGCTTGGGGCTGTTCCATCTTGCAAGAACTTGTAGTAATGTTTCTACATTATGAGGCGCCTTCCATGCCAATCACAACGCTGACCAGTCGGGAGTTCAATCAGGACGCCAGCCGCGCCAAGAAAGCGGCTCGCAGCGGGCCGGTATTCATTACCGATCGTGGCCGCCCGGCGCATGTGTTGTTATCGATCGAAGACTATCTGCAGCTCAGCAGCGGGTCTCCAAGCATCGTCGACATGCTTGCGATGCCGGCGGCAGCCCAAATCGAATTCGAACCACCCCGCCTGGATGGCATCACCAAACCGGCCGATCTGTCCTGATGTTTCTGCTCGACACCAACGTCATCTCGGAACTGCGCAAAGCCGGTTCTGCGAAGGCAGACAGCAATGTCGTCGCCTGGGCTCGAACGGTTGCGGCCGGCAGTCTGTTTATCTCGGCAATGACCGTTCTCGAACTGGAACTCGGGGTGTTGCAACTCGAGCGTCGTGACGCGACGCAGGGTGCGATCCTGCGCGACTGGCTGCAAAAGCACGTGATCCCAGCCTTCGGCGACAGGGTCTTGCCGATCGACACCGCCGTCGCGCAACGTTGCGCTCACCTGCACGTCCCAGACCCACGCGCGGAGCGCGACGCGTTGATTGCCGCAACCGCACTGGTTCATGGCATGACCGTCGTGACCCGGAACGTCGAGGATTTTGCACCGACCGGAGTGGCGTTGATCAACCCGTGGACGTCGCCCAGCTAGCCGGTCTCCACAAGCGGCATGCCGGGCTGAGCATGCACTGCCGCCCGTCAGAATCAGCACCTTGTTCACGCCGCAGTCTGTTCATAGAATGCGCCGCTGACCCGGCAGACACCGACGAACCCGCCCATGACTGAACAAAGACCGATATC
>JALRBB010000289.1 GCA_023257915.1 Quisquiliibacterium sp.
CATCAACATGGGCTGCCCGGCCAAGAAGGTCTGCAACCGGCAGTCCGGCTCTGCATTGATGGCCGACGAGCCGCTCGCGCTGGCCATCATCGAGGCGGTTGCCAACGCAGTCGATGTTCCGGTCACCGTGAAGATGCGCACCGGCCCGACCCCGCAGCAACGTAACGCGGTCCGACTTGCGCGCCTGGCACAGTCCGCCGGCGCCGCGATGATCACGATCCACGGGCGTAGCCGGGCCTGTTTGTATGCCGGCGATGCGGAGTACGACACGATCGCTCAGGTCAAGCAGGCGGTGAGCATCCCGGTGGTCGCCAACGGCGACATCGACTCTGCGCAAAAGGCGCGCGATGTGCTTGCCAGAACCGGCGCCGACGCGGTGATGATCGGGCGTGCCGCTCAGGGTCGTCCATGGATCTTTCGCGAAATCGTTCACTTCCTTCAGACCGGCCAGCAGCTAGCCGGGCCCACGGCCGCAGAGATCCACACGCTGCTCACCGGCCATCTGCAGGACCACTATGCGTTCTACGGCGAATTCACCGGGGTGCGAACCGCGCGCAAGCATGTCGGCTGGTATTTGTCCGGTATGCCAGCCTGGCAGGGCTTTCGCGACGACTTCAATACGCTCGAAACTGCGCAGGCGCAGACCGAAGCAATCGCCCGGTTTTTCGGCGAATTGTCCGGCGAGAGCGGGTCGTCGTCAGGGCAGCCCGGTCAGATCGCGGCAAATGAAACCCCCTTCATGAACAGGCGCGTCGCATGACCAGGCCGCATACCATTGACGAGGCAATTACTCGCAGCCTCGAAAAATACTTCCGCGATCTGGACGGTGCGCCGCCGAACGCGATCTACGACATGGTGTTGCGCGCCGTCGAGCGTCCGATGCTCGAAGTCGTGATGCGCCAGGCGAGCGGCAATCAGTTGCGCGCCAGTGAAATGCTCGGAATCAATCGCAACACCTTGCGCAAGAAACTGCAGTTGCACGGACTGCTCTAAGCGTCCGCCGATGGTGGCGACATCCATCGGCAACAGCCCAGACCGACTCAACCCAGACCAACGACGCCCGGGAGGCGTGCCCAGGATGACACAAGCCGCTAATCGACCGACACGGGCGCTGATCAGCGTCTCCGACAAGGACGGAATCGTCGAGTTTTCTCGGGAACTCGCCAAGTTGGGCATTGAGCTGCTGTCAACCGGCGGCACCGCCAAGCTGCTGGCACAGGCCGGACTGGCCGTGACCGAAGTCTCGGAGCACACCGGATTCCCGGAAATGCTCGATGGGCGCGTCAAGACACTGCATCCGGTGATCCACGGCGGACTGCTCGCGCGTCGCGAGCTGCCTGAGCACATGAGTACGATCGAAGCCCATGGCATTGGCCGCATCGATCTGCTGATCGTGAATCTGTATCCATTCGAGCAGACCGTCGCCCGTGCCGACTGCACGCTCGATGACGCGATCGAGAACATCGATATCGGTGGCCCCGCGATGGTGCGTTCGGCGGCCAAGAACTGGCGCGGTGTCGGCGTGCTGACCGATTCCGTTCAGTACGAGCCGGTACTCGACGAGTTGCGGCGCGACGGAGCCCTGTCGGACGCC
>JALRBB010000432.1 GCA_023257915.1 Quisquiliibacterium sp.
TGTGGATGTGGCCGAACGCGCGCATCAGCGTGATGGGCGGCGAGCAGGCCGCGTCGGTGCTGGCCACGGTGCGCCGCGAAGGACTCGAGTCGCGTGGCGAGAGCTGGAGCGCCGAGCAGGAAGAAAGCTTCAAGGCGCCGATCCGCGAGCAGTACGAGCATCAGGGCCATCCTTACTATGCAACAGCACGCTTGTGGGACGACGGCATCATCGACCCAGCCGATACTCGGATGGTGCTGGGCCTGGCAATGTCGGCATCGCTGAACGCGCCGATCCCCGAAACCAAATTCGGCGTGTTCCGGATCTGACCATCGTCAATCGAGCGCTAAGCGCCTTCATCTGCAGACACACCCCGACAACGACGCAAGCCGGCTGATCCGGCAACGAACGCACGCAAGGAACCTGAGCATGAGCTACACCACCATTGAGACCGAACGCAGCAACGGCGTTGCCACGATCTGGCTGAACCGGCCTGAGATGCGCAACGCGATGAACGACGTGCTGATCGCGGAACTCACTGACGCGGTGCGCAACGCGCAGGCCGATGACGATGTGCGGGTTCTGGTGCTGGCTGGGCGCGGCAAGGCGTTTTGCGCCGGCGCAGATCTTGGCTGGATGAAGTCCGGCCGCGGCATGACGCAGGAGCAGTCGAGCAAGGACACCGGCAGTCTCGCTAACGTGATGCGCATGCTCTACGACAGCCTGAAGCCTTCGGTTGCCCGGGTGCATGGGGCGGCGTTTGCCGGCGGCATGGGCCTGGTCACCGCCTGCGATATCGCGGTTGCATCTACCGAGGCGAAGTTCTGCCTGTCCGAGGTCAAGCTGGGCCTGATTCCGGCGATGATCAGCCCCTACGTCATTCGCGCGATGGGCGAAAACCTGGCCAAACGCTACTTTCTGACTGGCGAGGTGTTCGACGGCACCGAAGCGCACCGGATCGGCTTCGTGCATGAGCTAGCGCAACCCGACGAGATGGATGCCAAGACCAACGCCATCGTCAAGCACCTGCTGCAGGGCGGCCCGATTGCACTGGGCGAATGCAAGCGACTGATCCGCGACATGGCGGGCAGGCCAATTGACGATGAGGTCACGCTGGACACCGCGGGTCGCATCGCGCGGGTGCGCGCATCGGACGAAGCGCAGGAAGGCATCGCGTCGTTCTTCGAAAAGCGCAAACCGGCCTGGGTGCGCAACAATCCGCAGTCCTGAGCGCCAAGCGCGTTCGACCGCCAAACGCGTATTGACCCCACCAACCAACCAATCGATCCTCGCACGCCGATGCTCGCCGAGCACCTCCTGCTGCCCTACATCGCCGCCTCGATGGTGTGCATCGCCTCGCCCGGCCCGGACTCGCTGACGGTGCTGTCGCTTGGCCTGGCACGCGGCCGGCGCGATGCGATGCAGTTTGCGCTTGGCGTAGGCACCGGCTGCCTGACGCACACGCTGTGGGCGGCGCTGGGCGTTGCCGCGCTGGTCGCCGCGTCCGAGCAGTTGTTCACCGCGATCAAGCTGGCCGGTGCCGCCTACCTGCTATGGCTTGGCATCAGTGCGCTGCGCTCACGCGGCGCACTGGCCGCCGGTCAGCTGGCCGGCACCAGCGATGCGCCGCCCGGACGGCGCGGCTGGCAGCGCTTTCTGAACGGCTTCATCAACAACTCGCTGAATCCGAAGGTGATGCTGTTTTTCATCGCCTTCCTGCCGCAGTTCGTCGACCCGGCCCTTGGGCCGGTGTCGCA
Organism: Quisquiliibacterium sp.; assembly: GCA_023257915.1. Classification (GTDB taxonomy): domain Bacteria; phylum Pseudomonadota; class Gammaproteobacteria; order Burkholderiales; family Burkholderiaceae_E; genus Quisquiliibacterium. The sequence continues at coordinate 1,737 of JALRBB010000432.1, forward strand.
CCAGATGCTGCAACTCGGCGCCGGGTTCGCGCTGATGACCGCAACCAGCTATGTGCTGCTCGGCGCCGCATCCGGCCGGGTCGGCGAGCTGCTGCGGCGACGGCCCGGACTTGCGCTGGCGCTAGACCGCGCGGTCGGCGTGCTTTTCATCGGACTGGCGGCGCGTCTGGTGCTCACGCAACGCGCCTGAACCGGAGACACAGATGTTCGACAAGATCCTGATTGCCAATCGCGGCGAAATTGCCTGCCGAATCGCTGCCACCGCGCGGCGACTGGGCATCCGCACCGTCGCGGTGTATTCGGACGCCGACGCGCGCTCTGCCCACGTGGCCGCCTGCGACGAAGCGTATCGAGTCGGCCCGGCGCCGGCGCGCGAGTCCTATCTGCAGGGCGAACTGATCATCGAGATCGCCAAACGCTGCGGCGCGCAGGCCATTCACCCGGGATACGGGTTTCTGTCAGAGAACGAGCAGTTCGCTCGCGCGGTGCATGACGCCTGCCTGGTGTTCATCGGCCCGCCCGCGTCAGCGATCGCGGCGATGGGTAGCAAATCGGCGGCCAAGGCGCTGATGGCGCGTGCCAATGTTCCACTGGTGCCCGGCTATCACGGCGACGAGCAGGATCCGGCCTACCTAAAGGGCCAGGCCGATGCGATCGGCTACCCGGTGCTGATCAAGGCCAGCGCCGGCGGCGGCGGCAAGGGCATGCGAATCGTGCACAAGGCCTCCGAATTCGACGCGATGCTCGCATCCTGTCAGCGCGAGGCCAAGAGCGCTTTTTCCGACGACAAGGTGCTGATCGAGCGCTATGTGCAGCGTCCGCGTCACATCGAAATCCAGGTCTTCGCCGACTCGCAGGGCCACTGCGTGCACCTGTTCGAGCGCGACTGCTCGGTGCAGCGCCGCCACCAGAAGGTGATTGAGGAAGCGCCTGCCCCCGGTATGACCGACGAGCGCCGCCGAGCAATGGGCGAAGCGGCGGTGGCCGCTGCGCGGGCCGTGGGTTATGTCGGCGCCGGCACCGTCGAGTTCATCGCCGAGCCGGACGGCACGTTCTACTTCATGGAGATGAACACCCGGCTGCAGGTTGAGCATCCGGTGACCGAAATGATCACCGGTCTGGACCTGGTCGAATGGCAGCTGCGGGTGGCTGCCGGCCAGGCGCTGCCGCTCGCGCAGGATCAGTTGCACATCACCGGCCATGCAATCGAGGCGCGGGTCTATGCCGAGAATCCGGACAAGGGTTTTTTGCCGTCCACCGGCACGCTGCGCCATCTGCGCACGCCCACCCATGCCGCATTTTCAGTGCGTGCGAATCAGGCCGCAGCCGGCGAGCCGGCCGCGGTGCGGATCGACTCCGGCGTGCGTCACAGCGACACGATCTCGCCGCACTACGACCCGATGATTGCCAAGCTGATCACCTGGGGTGCCGACCGCGAACAGGCGATCGCCCGGATGCACGCGGCGCTGGTGGAATTTGAGGTCGTTGGACTGGCGAGCAACGTCGGCTTTTTACAGCGGCTGATGCGCTGCAAATCCTTTGCCGGCGCCGACCTGGACACCGGTCTGATCGACCGCGAGCGCGACGCGCTGCTGCCAACGCGCGGCGAGCCGACGCCACGGCTGCTGGCGCTGGCCAGCGCCGCGGTGCTGGCGATCGAAGCCGACGAGGCCGGCCGCAAGCGCCGCGCGGCCGGGGTTCGGGGCGGCGATCCGTGGGCGCTGCTCACCGGCTGGCGCCCGACCGGCGCGCTGAGCCGGCCGCTGCAGTTCACGCAGGCCGGCAAGCCAGCGACGGTGCGCGTCGAGTACGCAGCGGGAGGCTTCACTGTGCATGCCGGCGATGCGGCGCTGTGCCTGTCGGCGCTGCGCTACGATTCGGCCAGCGCGCGGCTCGACGGCTTGATTGGCAGCGAAGCCTTCGCAATTGGTGCGCTGATCGATCGCGAAACCTTGCACCTGTTCACCGCTGACGGCCCGCAGGCGCTCGGCTATGCTGCAGCGCTCGCGCATGCCGGCGAGGACGCGCAGGACGCCGGCAACCTCACCGCGCCAATGCCAGGCAAGGTCATCGCGCTGCTATGCGAGGCTGGTGCCAAGGTCGCACGCGGCCAGCCGCTGCTGGTCATGGAGGCGATGAAAATGGAACACACGATCTGCGCGCCCTCAGCCGGCACGGTCGATGCGCTGCTGTACGCGGTTGGCGATCAGGTCGCCGAAGGCGCGCAGCTGATCGGCTTTAGCGCACGCTGATGCGGATTGCATGATTCACAAGCCTCTCGAAGAAAGAATGCATCGATGAAGATTGTCATTGCCCATCCGAACGCCGCGACCGGCGAGCGCTGGTGCCACGAGCTGTCGCAACGCCTGCCGCAGGCGCAGGTGCGTAGCTGGCCGACCGACTGCTCCGAGGCCGACTACGCGATCGCCTGGAAGCCTGCTGATGATTTCTTTCAGCGCCTTCGCATCGGCAAGACGCTGTTTTGCGCCGGTGCCGGCGTCGATCATCTGCTGCGCCTGCCCGGGCTACCGGCCCAGCTGCCGCTGGTGCGCGTCGAGGATGCTGGCATGGGCATCCAGATGGTCCATTACTGCGTGCTGGAGGCGCTGCGGGTGCATCGGCGCGACGACGACTATGCGCGCCAGCAGCGCGAGCGCACCTGGCATGAGCTCGACTACGAGTCGCCTGCAGCGTTCACGATCGGCGTGTTCGGCATCGGCGCGCTCGGCGCGCAAGTCGCGCAGGCGCTGCGCGCGCTCGGCTTCACGGTAATCGGTTACAGCCGCTCGCCGCGAGAGCTCGACGGTGTGCGCTGCTACAGTGGCGACACCGGATTGACCGAGTTCCTCGCGCGCAGCCGGATGCTGGTGCTGCTTGCGCCGCACACGCCAGACACCGAGAACTTTTTCAATCAGCGCCGGCTTGCGATGCTGCCGAACGGCGCCTGGCTCGTGAATGCTGCGCGCGGCGCTCTGGTGGTCGAGCAAGATCTGCTCGCCGCGCTGGATTGCGGCGCGCTGGCCGGCGCAACCCTGGATGTGTTTCACACCGAGCCGCTGCCAACGCAGCATCCGTTCTGGACACACCCGCGGGTACGCGTCACGCCGCACTGCGCCGCCGCCACAGTCATCGATGAGACCGCCGCGCAGATCGCTGGCAAGATCGAACAGCTTGAGCGCGGCGAACCGGTGTCCGGACTCGTCGACCGCCGACGCGGTTATTGAAGACCGGCAAGCCCGGCCGCCCACGACACGGAGTCACAGCATGACCCTTCCAACCCAGGCGACGATCACCGAAGTCGGCCCGCGCGACGGCCTGCAAAATGAAAAACAGCTGGTACCCGCGCCGGTGAAGATCGAGCTGTGCACGCGGCTGCTAGAGGCCGGCGTGCGCCGCATGGAGGCCACCTCGTTCGTCTCGCCGAAATGGGTGCCGCAGATGGCCGACGCGCTCGATGTGATGGCCGGCATCCCACGTCGGGCTGGTGACACCGTCGCCGTTCTGACCCCGAACATGAAAGGCTTCGAAGGCGCGCTGGCTTCTGGCGCGCAAGAAGCAGTCATTTTCCCGGCCGCCAGCGAGGCATTCTCGCAGCGCAACCTGAACTGCTCGATCGCCGAAAGCGTCGAGCGCTTCGCACCGGTTGCGCGCGCCGCGAAGGACGCCGGCATGCGACTGCGCGCGGTGATCTCGGTGGCCTTCGGCTGCCCGTATCAGGGCGAGGTGCCGGTTAAGTCGGTGGTTGATGTCGTGCAGCGCATGCGCGAGCTGGGCAGCGACGAGATCGGCATCGCCGACACCATCGGTGTAGGCACCGCCGAGCAGGTCAAGCGCGTGATGCAGGCGGCCGCTGCCGTCTATCCGCTAGCCAATCTTTCCGGACATTTCCACGACACCTACGGCCAGGCGCTGACCAATATCTACGCCTGCCTGCAGGTTGGCGTTGCGCGCTTCGACTCATCGATTGCAGGCCTGGGCGGCTGTCCGTACGCCAAGGGTGCCACCGGCAACGTTGCCACCGAGGATGTGGTCTACCTGCTGCACGGCCTGGGTGTATCGACCGGACTGGACCTGGACAAACTGGTCGATGCCGGCCAATGGATCTCGGCCATCCTGGGTCGCAAGAGCCTGTCGCGGGTCGGCAACGCGCTAGCCGCCAGGCGCGCCGCGCAGCAGCAGGCCGACGAGGCGCATCGCGCATGAGCCAGGTGCTGCCAATGCCGGAGCGCGGCCCGGTCGGCTCCCCGTGCATCTCGGTGTGCCGCATCGAGCCGCACACCGGCCTGTGCGAAGGCTGCCTGCGCACCATCGATGAAATCGCATCCTGGGGTACGCTGGATGACGCGCAGCGCCGCGCGATCTGGGCCAGGCTCGAGACGCGCGCCAGCAAGCTACCGGTCTGCGAACAACGAAAACCATGATGACACCTGCCGAACGCTTTGAAACCCCGGTCCGCGGCCCCGCCTACCGCACGTCGGCGAAGGCCGGCGCGGTCGGCGCGGTGATCATGCTGATCGCCTATGCGCTGCGTGCCAGCGATCAGCTGATGCAACTGCCCAGCTCGATGCTGCTGATGATGGCGACCGCCTTCCTGGGCGTGGTCGTAACCACCTGGTTCATCATCACCGGCACTACCACGATCGACGCGCAGGGCGTGCATCAACACTGGATCACCGAGAAGCGATATCGCTGGACCGAGATCCAGTGGGCCAAGCATGTGCGGCTGCCATTCACCTCACGCCTGATGATCTCAACCGGTTCCCGACCGCTGAAGGTGATCCAGTCCGGCACACCCGAGCTCGACGAGGCATTCAAGGAGATCGTCGCGCACTATCGTGCGATCAACCGCGGCCAGGTTGGCTGACATCCGGCAATGAGCATCCTGTCGTCGGTCACGCACCGGCTGCCCGCGTCGATGCATGTCATCGAACGCGACTGGCTGTCGTGCAACCAGGTGCTGTTTTTTGACGAGGCCGAGCAGCAAGCCACGCTGATCGACTCTGGCTACGGCAAGCATGCGCAAATCACCACGCGGCTGGTCGGCCATGTGCTCGAGTCACGCGGACTGGCGATGCGGTCGCTCAAGACGCTGATCAACACCCATCTGCACTCGGACCACTGCGGCGGCAATGCCGCGCTGGTCGCGGCCAGTGGCTGCCGGGTTCTGGTGCCGCACGCGGAATACGACACAGTGCAGCGCTGGGACCAGTCGCGGCTGACCTATCGGGCTACCGGCCAGCACTGCGACCGTTTTCAGGCCGATGGTGCACTCGCGCCCGGCGACGCGCTGACGCTTGGTGGCCTGCAATGGCGGGTGCATGCGGCCCCGGGCCATGATCCGCACTCGCTGTTGCTGCACTGAGCCGAGCAGCGGCTAATGCTGTCGGCAGATGCCTTGTGGGAGAACGGCTTCGGCATCATTTTTCCGGAGCTGTCCGGGCAGTCCGGCTTCCAGGAGCAGCATGCGGCGCTCGAGCTGATCGAGTCGCTCGCCCCCGAGGTGGTGATTCCAGGCCATGGCCGCCCGTTCGGTGATGTGCCGGCGGCGATCGCCCGCGCGCGCAGCCGACTGGCTGCACTGCGCGAAGATCCGGCGCGCAACGCCCGCAACGCGATCAAGGCACTGATCAAGTTTCTGCTGCTCGACCTGGAACAGGTGCGCTTTGCGGACCTGCTCGAGCGGCTGCGCGACGCCCAGGTGCTGCTCGATGCGGCTGCACAGTTGCAGATGCGCCTGCCGCAGGCGCTCGCCTGGGCGGTCGACGAACTGGTGCGCGCCGGCCAGCTCGCGCGCGAGGGCGAGATGGTGCGCAACGATGATCCCGCCGCGTCGCGGCAATCCCCTCCGAGGATCCGGCAATGACCAACCCGAGCCCTCCCGCCACCCTGACCGCCAGTGACACCGCTACCGCATCCACGCAGATCCTGGTGCGCGACAGCCGCGATGAAGACCTGCCCGCGATCCAGGCGATCTACCGGCATCATGTGCTGCACGGCACCGGCAGCTTCGAGCTCGAGCCGCCAGATCTGGCCGAGATGACCCGCCGTCGTGCCGACGTGTTGCGCAACGGCTTTCCGTATCTGGTTGCGCAAGTCGATGATCAGGTACTCGGTTATGCGTACGCGAACTTCTTTCGCACTCGGCCGGCGTACCGGTTCACCCTCGAGAACTCGATCTATATCGAGCGCACCGCCGTGGGGCGCGGAATCGGCCGCACCTTGCTGCGTGAACTGCTCGCGCGCTGCGAGGCGCTGGGCTGCCGGCAGATGCTTGCGGTGATCGGCGACAGCGCGAACGTCGCCTCGATCGGGCTGCATGCAGCCTGCGGCTTTCGCTTTGCCGGCGTGATGCGCGCCAGCGGCTGGAAGTTCGATCGCTGGCTCGACACGGTGTTCATGCAGCGCGAGCTCGGCCCGGGGTTTTCGCAGCCACCGGTTGCTTGACGCAGCCGCCGACTGACACACCCCGCGCGCGTGTCGCGCTGTGCCGGAAGGGCTCAGCCCTTCTGAAACAAGGGATGCAGGTTGCCGAACTTGCCGTCAAACAGCTCCGGCCCCTCGTCGACCTGCAGCGTCAGGCCGATCGGACGCGATGCCAGCAGCGGCGCGAAATGCGCACGGGCGGCGGCCACCAGCGCATCGCCGGTGGCCTTGTGAACCTGGGCGCTGCGGCCCCTGCCCATGCGCAGGTTCAGATAGCAAAACGCATGATCGCCGCTGCCATCGGTGGTCGCGTAATGGCTGGCCGGATAGGCAAGCACCCGCACCCCGCCGGTGGGGAACACCTGCGCGCCGGTCTCGTCGCGGATCGTGAGCATCGTGTCGGCCAGCTTGCGGCACAGCGCACCCATCTCGGTTTCGCGCTCGATCTGCGGGGTGTACAGGATGACCAGGTGCGGCATCGGGTTTCCTTGCGGCAGGCTCAAAGACGGGTGGCGATCGCGGTGTAGCCCTCGGCGCGCGACGCAACCGCCGCCGGAATCTCGGCGCCATCCTGCGGCGTCACCGGAAACACTGCATTGATCTGGCCGGTGCCGGACGCGCCGAAATACGGGGTGATCACTTCGGCGCAGCCATCGTAGGCCGACCAGCCAAGCGCGCCGAGCATCATCGCGGTGTCGTGCATGAAGCCTTCGCCATGCCCCTTGGCGGCGTATTCGGGCAGCATGCCGCAAAAATCACGCCAACCGCCCTGCTGCCAGAGCTCGATCACGCGGCGATCGAGCTGCTCCAGAAACGGGCTCCAGATCTTGA
>JALRBB010000465.1 GCA_023257915.1 Quisquiliibacterium sp.
CCTGCGCAAGAAGGGCGAACAGCGCATCGACTTTTTCCATCCCGACCTGCAAGCCTGCCTGGAACCCACCTACGGCGTCATCGTCTACCAGGAACAGGTGATGCAGATCGCGCAGATCATCGGCGGCTACACGCTGGGTGGCGCCGATCTGCTGCGCCGTGCGATGGGCAAGAAAAAGCCCGAGGAGATGGCCGAGCATCGCGGCATCTTCGTCGAAGGCGCGCAAAAGAAGGGTTACGACACCGACCTGGCGAACAAGCTGTTCGACTTGATGGCGATGTTTGCCGAGTACGGTTTCAACAAGTCGCACACCGCGGCGTATGCAGTGGTCACTTACCAGACCGCCTGGCTCAAGGCGCACTACCCGGCGGAGTTCTTCGCAGCCACCGCGTCGGCCGACATGGACGACACCGACAAGGTGCAGCTGTTTGTTGCCGATGCCAAGGGCAACGGCGTGCAGGTGCTGCCCCCGGACGTGAACCAGTCCGGTCTGCGTTTCGAGCCTGTGGCTGACCGTGCGATCCGCTATGGCCTGGGCGCGGTCAAGGGCACCGGGGCCGGCGCGGTAGCCAACATCCTGGAGACTCGCCGCGACGGGCCGTACAAGGATCTGTTCGACTTTTGCGCGCGTATCGACCGCAAGCTGGTCAACCGACGCGCTGTCGAGGCGCTGGTGCGGGCCGGCGCCTTCGACTGCACCGACCCGGATCGCGCCAGGCTGCTGGCCAACGTCGGCAAGGCGATGGAGGCTGCCGAGGCGAAGGCGGCTGCTGCCAATCAGGTCAGCCTGTTCGATGCCGATGATGGCACCAGCGATGCGCCGATCGAATGGCAGGCAGCGGTTCCGTGGAACGAGCGCCAGCGCCTGCAGGAGGAAAAGAGTGCGCTCGGGTTCTTCCTGTCCGGGCATCTGTTCACCGGGTTTGAGTCGGAGGTTCGCCGCTTCGTGCGCACCCGGCTGACCGATCTGCAACCGGCGCCACAACTGCAATGGGTCGCCGGTATCGTCGCTTCGCATCGCACGCAGATGACCCGGCGCGGCAAGATGAACATCATCATGCTCGACGATGGCAGCGCCGCTTACGAGGTGTCGGTCTACAACGAAGTCTTCGAGCGTTATCGGCCACTGATCCGTGACGACGAACTGCTGGTCATCCAGGCCAAGGTCAGTCGCGACGACTACAGCGGTGGTTTCCGGGTCATTGCCGATCGCATCCTGGATCTGACCGCTGCCCGCCAGGAGTTCGGCAAGCGCCTACGCATCAGCCTGAATGGCATTGCGCAAGCGGAGTTGTTGCGCAAGGCGATCGAGCCCTTCGTGGCCGGCGCGCAAACGGAGTCTCCTGCGATGCCGGTCATCGTCGAATACGGCAATGCGCAAGGCAGTTGTGCGGTCGAACTCGGCGACGACTGGCGGGTTCGGCCCCAGGAAGACCTGCTCGCCGAGGTGCGGCATCTGCTGCATGCGCGCGCGGTCGCGGTCGAGTACTGATCGCCAATCGATGTCGCCCCGGGCGGACTGAACACGACGAAGAGAGCCGGTCTTGAACGCTAGTTTGCGCCTGTACAGGCGGTTGCTCGAACTGACCCGGCCTTATTCAAAGGGGTATCTGGTCGCTGTGGTCGGAATGATCCTGGCAGCGGCCACTGAACCCTTGTTTCCCGCGCTGATGAAGACGCTGCTCGACAAGGGCTTTGTCGAGCATGCGCCGTTTCCGATCTGGGTCGTGCCGGTTGTGATCATCGGCATCTTTCTGGTGCGCGGAACCGCGACGTTCTGCAGTCACTACGCGCTGGCCTGGCTGGCACAAAAGACGCTGGTCGATATCCGCCGGGATATGTTCGGGCACCTGATGAGACTGCCCGCCGCGCATTTCGATCGAGAGGCGTCCGGTGTCCTGATTTCCAGGATCGTGTTCGAGGTTCAAAACGTTCTCGATGCGGCGACATCGGTGCTCACCACGCTGGTTCGGGACACGCTGGTCGTGATCGGACTGCTTGGCTGGCTGTTTTGGCTCAACTGGAAATTGACGCTGGTGTCGTTGGTTCTGATTCCTGCGATCGGCATTGCGATTTCGACCTTCGGCAAGCGCATGCGGCGCCTGAGCCGTGAAAGCCTGGCGAATACTGCGGAACTGACGCATGTGGTCGAGGAGGCGGTCCATGGCTACAAGGTGATCAAGATCTTCGGCGCGTATCCGAGGGTCCTGGCGCGATTTGTGCAAACCATCGAGCGTCTGCGCGGGTTCTCGATGCGCATGACGATCGCCGCGGCGATCACGACGCCAATCACGCAATTGCTCGCGTCGGTTGCGGTGGCAGCTGTCGTGACGATTGCGTTGATGCAATCGATGTCCAGCCAGGCCACAGTCGGCGACTTCGTCTCGTTCGTCACCGCGATGCTGATGCTGCTGGCTCCGCTCAAGCGTCTGGCCGACGTGAACGGACCGCTGCAACGCGGCCTGGCGGCAGCCGAGAAGGTGTTCGAATTGCTCGCCCGCGACAAGGAGCCGGATACGGGCAGCCAAGTCATGCAACGGTCGCGCGGTGAGTTGCGGTTCGAAGCGGTGAACTTCCGTTACCCGGGCGCAGAGGCTGCGGCCCTGATGGATATCGATTTTCGCGTCCAGCCGGGCCAGGTGGTGGCGCTCGTTGGTTCATCGGGCGGCGGCAAGAGCACGCTGTTGAATCTGATCCCGCGATTCATCAGCCCCGAGAGCGGCACGATCTATCTCGATGATGTGCCGATCCATGCGCTGACGCTCGCCTCGCTGCGCTCGCAAATGGCCTTGGTCAGCCAGGAACTCGTGGTCTTCAATGCAACGATTCGTGAGAACGTTGCGTTCGGAGTGGACGGCGAGGTCGATGATGCGCGGATCTGGAAGGCGCTGGCCGACGCATCGCTGGACGGATTCGTGCGTTCGCTGCCCGAGGGGCTCGATGCGATTGCTGGAGAGCGTGGAGCCAAGCTCTCGGGGGGGCAGAGGCAACGACTGGTGATCGCCAGGGCTTTGCTCAAGGATGCGCCGATCCTGCTACTCGATGAGGCAACCTCGGCGCTGGATTCGGAGACTGAAGTCGAGGTTCAGCGGGCGCTGGAGCGCACGATGCGCGGCCGCACGACGGTGGTGATTGCACATCGGCTGTCGACGATCGAGCATGCCGATGTGATCATGGTTCTCGAAGGCGGGCGGATCGTCGAACGCGGCTCGCACCCGGAATTGCTTGCGAGCAATGGGGCGTATGCGCGGCTGTATCGGTTTCAGAGCTCCGGAGCCTGAGGCGGGCCTGCCCGAACCTCGTTTGATTGGGGATGCAGCGCCAGTTGACGGCGCGCAGCGGTCAACACCGGCGCGACTGGAATATTGCCAAGGTAACGCGCATCGGTGTCTGTATCGACATCCCGGGGCTCGATCAGTGGCCCGTAGTCGGCGGCGTGGATCACAATGGCCATCTCGCTCCAAGGGCGCCATGCCTGGACATCCGTCGGCCCGAACAAGGCCACCATGGGCACGCCCAGCGCGGCTGCCATATGCATCGGTGCAGAGTCGACTCCGATAAACAGACGGGCATCTGCAATTGCCGCAGCAAGAGCGGGCAGAGTCAGTTTGCCGGCAATCGATCCGATGTTTGGATGCCGCGCAAGTTCAAGAATGCTGGAGACCAGCGCCAGTTCGCGTGGATTCGGCCCACTTGTCAGCACGATCCGATGCCCGTCATTGGCCAAGGCAAGCAACAACTGCGCAAACCGTTCGTCTTCCCAGCACTTGAAGAACCAGCGTGCGGCGGGGTGCACCAGAATGTATTGGCCGTCGATGCCAGCGCCGGCCAGCGCGCGATGCGCCAGCGCCCGATCGTCATCGGAATACGCCATCAGGCACTGGCGGTCATGCGCGTCGATTGGCAGACCGAGTTCCTGCAGAAACCACAGGTTGCGCTCGACCACATGTCCGGTGTCAAGTGTGCTGACACGCGTCGGAAATGCTCGGCGCCAAATCGGGTTGTCACGCTTGCGAAGCTCGTAGCTGACACGCAGCGTTGCGCCGCTTGCCAACGCAGCCAAGGCCCCCACCCATCGGTCATCGAGGTGCAGAACCCAGTCATAACGACAGCGACGAATCTTTGCCATTAACGCAAACAGGTCGCGCATATGCGCCCAACCGGTGCCAGTGTCTTTGCTGCGGGGCAATGGCCAGATGCGGCTCAGCTCGGGGTTGGCAGCAATGATCGGCACGGTTTCCGCGTACACGAGCGCATCGATTTCAGCGCCAGGGAGGTGTCGCTTGAGCGCCGAAAACAATGGCGTAGTGAGCAGTACGTCGCCATGATGCATCAGGCGAATGACGAGAATGCGCTGCGGCTCGCGTGCCTTCATGGCGCAGACTGGTGGCGATGTGCGGTGAATCATGCCTGGAAGGCTCGACGAATCCCTGTTGTTGATCCGCACACTATGCGGCTGGCGTTCGTAAAATAGCAAAGATTGCGGACACCCCGATTAAAACGTGCCGTACGAAAAAACTCAGACAGGCATGACCCTTCGAACCGGCTTGAATCTGATTTATCACTCCATTCGCCCCGGCGGAGGAATGGAGCGTTATGTCCTTGATCTGATCGGCGCGCTGGCATCGCGCGCAATTCCGCTGCGAGTTGTGACTCGCAAGCTCGCATGGCCGGGGCAGTCGCCCAGCGGTGTGGACTTCATTGTTCTGCGCGACCGGACGCCGTTCTCACGCGTCAACAACTATTGGTTCGAGGCAGTTGCCATCCGGCATTGCGTCGCAGCCTGGCCGACGATTGCAATCTCGCGGGTCCCTGAAGGCGCCGACATGGCCATCTCCGGGGGAACCCATCTGGGGCATCTGGCTGACAAGGGACGTAGCCGCCACGGTTTGTTCGCCCGCTTGACCATCCGGCACGAGCAGGCCTTGTACCGCGGCGCGCGCACCATCGTTGCGCATTCGGAGCGTGTGCGACAGGAAATCATCAACCTGTACGGCATTGACTCTGCCAAGACCGTCACATTGCATCCTCCGGTCGACACGATCGCCTTCTCGCGTGCGGCTCGCGTCGATCGCGATGCGGTTCGGCAAGGCCTGGGCATCCAACCGAGGGAGTTTTTGCTGCTATTTCCGTCCAACAATCATGCACTGAAAGGGGCCAGCCTGATCCTTGCGGCACTCGAGGGTTTCGATGCCCGGGTCCGACTCGCGGTAGCTGGCAAGTCTGCGCTTGAGCATCCGAACGTGATCAACCTCGGGTTTCGACAAGACATGCCGGCGCTTTACGCTGCTGCAGATGCGGTCATCCTTGCCTCGAAGTACGAGGCCTTCGGGATGGTCGGTCCGGAGGCGATCTTGTGTGGTACCCCCGTGTTGTTCGCCGATACGGTCGGTGCGGTCGAGGTCTTGTCGGAGTCTGCCTGTTTGCGTTTTGAGCGCACGGTTGACAGCCTGCGCGCGGCGCTGAGCGTGGCGCTGGAAAGATTCGACGCAGGCTCACTCGAACTGGTCGACCCGGCGCAGCATATTCATTACCCATTCAACCTTGGCGCGCATCTCGATGCGCTGATCGCACAATTGCAAGCCTGACTCTGTCAGTCAGAATCACCGCCTACAATCTCGCAAGTGCACTTGATTCGCTCTCGCGTACTTGTCTAGTCACGCAAATTTGGAGCGTCAAAGAAAAGCGCGGATGAGAAAGCAATACATGCAGATTGATCAGGCGGTTCATCGTCCAAGGCATGGTTTGGTCATGCTTGGATTTGCTGCGGTTGCCTGCCTCGGTTTTGTTCTGAAGAGCAGTGCGACAAGCATCACGCTTGCGCTGGCGATCTATGCATTATTTGAGCTGCGGCATGCAAAGGCGCGCGAGACCTTGGCCCGATTGTGGGCGGGTTATCAACACTGGATGATTGCGCTGATGATTCTTCCGGTCATGATTGCCATTCGGGAGTTGTTTGTCGAGTTTCCGAGGGCAAAGTACGTCGACTCGGCGTCACGACAAATTCTGGCCATCCCGCTCTTGTTGCTTGCGGCCCAACTTCCCCTCGCTGTGATCATGAAAATCCGGTGGGCCTGGTTGGCGGCGCTGGCTCTGATGCTGGCTGCCGGGCTGGTTTTTGCCGATCCAAGAATTCGTACAGAGTTTACAAACACGATTCCTTTCGCGGCATTTGCGCTGATGTTTGGGGTCTTGCTCTGGATCAGCAGCGAAGGTTTGTCTGCCCAGCGTCGACTCCTGTGCTGGGTTGGGGTGATGGTCGCGGCGATCATCGTTTTTCTGTCTGCCTCTCGCGGGGTCTGGTTTGCCGCGCCCGTTGCAGTGTTCATGGGGCTGAAAGTACGCCCTGGGCAGGAAATCAGAAAGCTCGTCTTTGTGACGCTGATTTCATTTGCAATTGCGATTGCTTTTTATTTGCTTAGCCCATGGTTCAAAGGCCGAGTCGATGCTTCTGTCACCAATTTTTTCGCGTTCTTGAGCGGTGATAAAGGATCTGCTTCGATCGGCCAGAGGCTGCAGTTGGCCTTTTCGTCTTGGTATATTTTTCTCGACCATCCGTGGTTCGGGGTCGGCAGAAATATCCTTCCGGCACTGAGCGAC
>JALRBB010000082.1 GCA_023257915.1 Quisquiliibacterium sp.
AGTCGCGTCGGATCCTTCGATTCCGAAGGATCCGACTTCAAAGCAGCCTGGAGTTGCTTCTGATCCGGCAAGCCATGAGCATCCGCGCCTGTCCAAGCGTATGGGTGAGCTCGGCTTGTGCTCGCGTCGCGAGGCGGATGAATGGATCGTCAACGGCTGGGTGCGAGTCAACGGACAGGTCGTCGATACGCTCGGCGTCCGGGTTTCGCCCGAGGCCAGGATCGACATCGACCCAGCGGCGCTCGAGCACCAAGGCGAGCAGGTAACCATCCTGCTGCACAAGCCAGTCGGATATGTCTCCGGTCAAGCCGAGGATGGCCATCCCCCGGCCATTGTTCTGGTCAAGCCAGAGAATCGCTGGGATCAGGATCACGCTCCGATTCGCTTTAAACCGGCACACCTTCGAGGGCTGGCTCCTGCAGGTCGGCTGGACATCGATTCCACCGGATTGCTGGTGCTGACGCAGGATGGGCGAGTGGCCAAGCGCCTGATCGGGCAGGCTTCTGAAGTCGAAAAGGAGTACCTGGTGCGAGTCGAGGGCGAACTGTCCGATGAGGGCCTGCAGCGACTGCGCCATGGACTGGTCCTGGACGGGGTGGTGCTCCGCCCGGCTCGAGTGTCTTGGCAGAACGAAGATCAGTTGCGCTTCGTGCTTCGTGAAGGCCGCAAACGCCAGATCCGGCGCATGTGTGAATTGGTCGGACTTCGAGTCGTCGGTCTGAAGCGGATTCGCAGCGGCAGTGTGCCGCTGGGCGCTTTGCCGGTCGGAAAATGGCGCTATCTGCGCCGTGACGAGAGGTTCTGAGCAGCCTCTGCGCGCCCCCTGACGGCGGCACATCGCTCAGTTGCGTCGCGAAAGTCGCCAAGGACATTGCGACGACTGAAGAAGCCCGATTGCCTGCGAATGTGTTTCGCCTGTCGGTTGGGTGGACAGGGTTTATGTTGCAGTGCAATGATAAAATTCACAAATGTCTGAACAATCGCAAAAGACGGGCCTGCGTGGATTGATGCTGGCCGCGCTGGGGATCGTCTACGGGGATATTGGCACCAGCCCCCTGTATGCATTTCGCGAGGCGTTCAATGGCGAGCATGCGATCGCGCTGACCACCGTCAATGTGTATTCGGTGCTGTCGATGATGTTCTGGGCTGTCAGCATCATCGTGTCGCTGAAATATGTGCTGATCATGCTGCGTTTCGACAATCGCGGCGAGGGCGGGGTTCTGGCGCTATTGTCATGGGCCACCCAGGTGGCGAGAGACAAGCCGCGGCTGTCCTGGCTGATCGCGATGCTCGGCTGCTTTTCTGCCTCTCTTTTCTATGGCGATGCGGTGATCACGCCAGCGATTTCGGTGCTCTCTGCGGTTGAGGGCATTGCGGTCAAGGCGCCAGGCCTGAGCCAATTCGTGATGCCGATCGCGCTTGGCATTCTGATTGCCCTGTTTATCGTCCAACGGCGCGGAACCGCCGCGGTCGGCGCGGTGTTCGGCCCTGTCATGGTGGTCTGGTTTGTGACGCTTGCGGTGTTCGGAGTCTTGAGCATCGCCAAGACGCCCTCGATCCTGCAGGCAATCGACCCACGCTACGCCATGCTGTTCATCCTCGAACACCCGGGTATGGCATTTCTGGCCGCAAGCGCAGTGTTCCTGTGCCTGACCGGCGCTGAGGCGCTCTATGCCGACATGGGGCATTTTGGACCCAAGCCGGTTCAGATGGCCTGGTTCTTGTTCGTATTCCCGGCCTTGATGATCAACTATTTTGGCCAGGGCGCGCTGGTACTGCGTGATCCGGAGGCGGTCCGCAATCCGTTCTACCTGCTGGTGCCGGACTTCCTACTCGTGCCATTGATCATTCTTGCGACGATCGCCACAGTTATCGCTTCCCAGGCGGTGATTTCCGGGGCGTTTTCGGCAACCCAGCAGGCCTCGCGCCTGAATCTTCTGCCGCGACTCAAGGTACTGCACACCTCGGACGAAACCCGCGGCCAGATCTACATTCCGTTGGTCAACTGGATGCTGCTGGTGCTCGTGGTACTGCTGGTGCTTGAGTTCCAGACCTCCGAACGGCTGGCATCCGCATACGGCATTGCGGTGGCCGGTGATCTGTTTCTGTCGAGCATCATCCTGCTGATCGCTTTGCCATTGGCCAGCAAGGGGCCGGTTCGCCGCCTCTGGCCGCTGTTTCTGGTGTTTGCAGCGCTCGAACTGTGCTTTTTTGCGGCAAATGTGCCGAAGATCGTCCACGGTGGCTGGTTCCCGCTGGTGCTGGCGATATTCATGTTCACGTTGCTGACCACCTGGCGTACCGGCCTGGAGGTGTTGCGAGCGAAGAAGGACGTTGCCAAGCGCAACATCGACGATGGTCTTGAACTCGATCTGACCGGGATCCCGCGGGTTCCGGGCACCGCCTTGTTCTTCAGTTCGTCGCGCTTCGGATGTCCGGGGGCATTCCTGCACAACCTGAAGCACAACATGGTCGTGCATGAAACCACGGTGTTTCTGAACGTTGAGTTCGACGATGTGCCACGGGTGCCGGATGATGAGCGGGTCGAAGTGCAGCGTGGCCGCAATGGCATCGTTCGGCTGACCGCGCATGTTGGCTACCGAGAGGAGCCGGACATCCGATCGATTCTGCGTTCTGCGGCGCGCAAGGGCGTCGAACTCGATCCGGATCAGACCTCATTTTTCACCAGCAAACCGACCATGGTTTCGGTGTCGCGTCGCGGACTCTTCGGATGGCGTCGTTCGCTATTTGGCTGGATGATGCAAAACAGCGTCACCGTTGCCCGTTACTTCGACCTGCCGCCCAACCGCGTCATTGAACTCGGGGCTCAGGTCGGGATCTGAGCAGAATCTGAGCGAACATGTCGTGGTCGACGTTTGCGCCTGACAGAGACAGCCCGATCCGCCGTCCCCGGTTGCGTTCCACCTCGATGCTCGCTGCGGCCATTGCCGCAGCGCCGGCGCCTTCAGCCAGATTGTGGGTATCGACGTACAGCGCATGCATCGCATCGGCGACCTGTTCGTCGCTGACTTCGACGATGCGTGCGAGCCCCGCAGAGAGAATTTCCAGAGCCCTGGGTTCGGCAATCCGACAGGCCATTCCGTCGGCGAGCACCGTGCTGACCGGCGCTTCGATCAGTTCTCCGCGTTCCAGTGACAGCTTGTAGCTGCGCGCTCCCGTTGAAGTGACGCCGACGATCTCGGTACGCAATCCCAGCGCGTCTCGAGCGGCGATCGCGGCGCAGGCGCCTGAGCCAAGGCCAATCGGCACATAGACAGTATCGAGATCGGGAACGGCCTCGAAGAGTTCAAGCCAATAACTCGCCACCCCCCGTACCAGCGCCGGATGAAACGAGGGCACCATCGACAGTCCGCGCTGACTGGCTACAGCAGCCGCGTGTTCGCGGGCGGCCTGAAAATCGTCCCCATATTCGATCAGCTCCGCACCCAGCGCGCGCATCGCGGCATTTTTCTCGCGGCTGTTGCCAAATGGCACCACGATAGTCGCCGGAATCTGCCTTGCGCGCGCCGCGAAGGCGATCGACTGGCCATGATTGCCGCGTGTCGCGCTAATCACTCCGGTGACCGCTGAGCACTCATCGGCCAGTTCGGCAAAGTACACCAGTCCACCGCGAACCTTGAAGGCTCCGGTCGGCGTATGGTTTTCGTGTTTCACCCAGACTTGCGCGCCGAGCCGTTCGCATAGCAGCGGCCAGCAGTGTTGCGGCGTCGCTGGCATTGCGCGATAGACCAGCTCGCGCGCGGCCTGCAACTGCGTCAGTGACATCGAGAACTCAT
>JALRBB010000120.1 GCA_023257915.1 Quisquiliibacterium sp.
TGGGAACGGCCCAGAGCGGTTGGCACCCGCCGGCCGCACACAGGCACATGCGACCGTTACACGTGCTGGAGCCAGGCAGGCTGGCCGAGGCAGGCGCGCGCGTTCAGGCGTCCATCGTGGGGTTAGAGCCGACCTTCTCGACGTGCTCGCTTTCCCGATCAATCCGGCTGACGTCTGGTTCTGCAAGGGCCACTACCGGCTGCGCCCGCCGCTGCCGGCGACGCCGGGCGCCGAATGCGTCGGGCGGGTCGTCGCGGTTGGCGAAGGCGTCGCGTCGCTGGCGGCGGGTGATCTGGTGATCAACCTGCAGCGCGAGAACTGGACGCAGCGTCGTCGGGTTCGTGAGATCGACCTGGTGCGCGTGCCGCCCGGCCTGCCATTGCAGCAGGCGGCGATGTTGCGCATCAATCCTCCGACCGCCCTGCTGATGCTGACCGACCTGGTCGAGCTCAAACCCGGTGACTGGGTGTTGCAAAACGTCGCGAACTCCGCGGTCGGGCGCTGGGTGATCCGGCTCGCCAAGGCACGCGGCTTGCGCACGCTCAATGTCGTTCGGCGCGCGGCCCTGTTTGATGAACTGCAGGCGCTCGGTGCCGACGCCTGTGTGGTCGATGGGCCGGATCTGGTGCGCGAGGTGCAGCAAATCACTGGCAACGCCTCGATCCGGCTCGCGCTGGACGCAGTCGCGGGTCAGGCCACCGGGCGACTGGCCGATTGCGTGGCCGACGGCGGCACGGTGTGCAGCTACGGTTCGATGACCGGCGAAGATCCGGTGATGCCGCGCGGCGCACTGATCTATCGTGGTGTGCGCCTCGAAGGCTTCATGCTCGGGCGCTTTCTTGCGTCGCGATCGCGCGATCAGATCGAGGCGATCTATGGCGAACTCGCTGGCGTAATCCAGCGTGGTGAGTTGCAGGCGCCGGTCGCCCGAATCTATCCGATCGAGCAGATTGGCGATGCGCTGGTGCACGCGCAGCAGGGTGAGCGCGGCGGCAAGATCCTGGTGGCGCCGAACGGGCCGCTCGCCTAGCTTGCGTCGTCAGCGGCCCTAGGCTGCCAGTCGCAGGATCTCGATCACATCCTCGATCCGGCGGATCGGTCGCGGATTGGCCTGCACCACCGGATGCTCGATGGCCGCTTTGGCGATCGCCTCGAAATCCGCCTCATGGACTCCGACATCGGCGAGCCGGCCCGGCAGGCCGAGATCGCGGATGAACTCGCGCACCACCTGGTGCGCCGGTCGTGATCGGTCGCCGAGCGCTTCGCTGATCGACGCAAGCTCCTCGCCCAGGGTCTGGGCATTCCATTGCAGCACCGCCGGCAGCAGCACGCAGGAAGTCTCGCCATGCGGCACGCCGTGGCGCGCGCCCAGGATGTAGCCCAAGCCATGGCTTGCGCCAAATCGCACTCGGCCCAGTGCTGGGGACACCGCCCAGACGCCCTGAAAGCTCAGCCAGCGGGCACTTGCGGCGCCGGTTTCGTCACCTTGCTGCAAGGCCTGGCGGGCGGCTCGCAAGCCCTCGGCCATCAGCCGCAGCCCGTCCAGAAACTGGCTGCGAAACAGCGCGATCCCGTCTGGCGACAGAAAGCCTTCGGCACCGTGGTCCAGCGTGCGCACTGCCGCCGAAAACCATAAGCGTGGTGGCGTCGCCGCAGCGAGCTGGGCATCGAACAGGATTGCCGCCGGCGCGAGCTCAGGATGGTTATAGCCCTGTTTTTGCTTCAAATCTGTGTTCAGGGCGCCGGCCAGCGATGCGAACTCGGCGCCCGACAAGGTGGTGGGGATCGCAATGTTTCGCACCCGGCCGACCCGCGAGTCATCCAGGTTGCTCGGCCCGGTCAGTGCCGGCAGCGCCAGTGCGCGCAGCCCTTCGAGGCTGTCCACGTCGTGGGTCAGCGCAGCTTGCACCACCTTGGCGGCATCGATCGGCGTGCCGCCGCCGACACTGACCAGCAGGTCAGCCTTGGCCGCGCGTGCCGCATGAATCGCCTCAAGCACTGCCTGCTGCGGTCCGTGCGCAGGGATGCCGCGATGCACACCGACCAGACGCTCACCGATCGCCGCCCTAAGCCGCGCTTCGAGGCCGGTGGCCTCGA
>JALRBB010000143.1 GCA_023257915.1 Quisquiliibacterium sp.
TGAACGCCACACTGACCTCGGCAGAGACCTTCGTCAGCATGCGTCTCTATGAGCAGACCAAGTTCGCCACCGTCGGCGGCAACGATCTGTGGATGCTGATGCAGCCGCTGGTGATGTCCAAGAAGCACTGGGACGCGCTCACGCCGGCGCAGAAGGCGATCTTTGAGAAGGCCGCCGCCAAGAGCGATGAGTTCTTCACCGGCTTGCAAAAGGAAGCCACCAAGAAGATGGCCGATGCCTACATCAAGGCAGGTGCCAAGGTGCGCGAGCTGTCGGACGCCGAGTTCGCCGACTGGGTCGCGCTAGCCAAGAAAACCTCCTGGCCCGCATTCGAGGCCAAGTCGCCGATGGCCAAGGAACTGCTGACGCTGATCCAGCAGGTCAAGTAAGCGTAAAACCCTGGCCGGTCGCATCCGCCCGGATGCTCCGGCCAGACCCTTTACCGGGTCGCGAATCAACGCCGGCACGCCGGCAATCCACGCAAGCCCTGCCATGCAATCCTTTGTTCGCCTGATGGACCGGATCTCGGTCGCGTGCGCGGTTGTCGCCGCGCTGCTACTCGCCAGTGCGGTGGTGGTGATCACCTGGATGGTCATCTACCGAGCCATGGGTCATTCGACCTACTGGGAGATCGAATTCGCGGTGTTCGCCATGGTGGGCGCAATTTTCCTGTCGTCCCCGTACACGCTGATGACCAATGGCCATGTCTCGGTCGATCTGCTCGGCCACTATCTGCCGCCGAAACTTGCGCGAACGCTGAGCGTGATCACCGGAATCGTCGGATTGGGCGTGTGTGCTTACCTCGCCTGGGCAGGCGCCGGCCTTGCATTGCATGCACTGGCCACCGGCGAGACCACCGAGAGTTCCTGGGCACCCCAGAAATGGCCGCTGTTCATGGCAATGCCGGTCGGCTTGGGCCTGACCGCCCTACAGTACCTGGCCGAACTGGCCCGCAGCCCGAAACCCGCGCAGGAGCAGGCCTGAGCCTGTCCGCCAAGCAAGCTGAAACCGGAGTGCATCGTGAATGAAGTCCAGATCGGTCTGTTGATCGTCGGCGTGACCCTGGTGGTGCTGTTTTCCGGGCTGCCGATCGCCTGGGGACTGACGCTGGTGTCGATTGCCTTTCTGGTGATCTTCGAAGGCCCATCCAGCCTCGCGAACCTGCCGGTGCTGATGATGGACGAGTTGTCATCATTCGCGCTGCTGACAATCCCGCTGTTCGTGCTGTTGGGGGCCGCAATCGGTGTATCGGCGGCTGGGCGCGACGTTTATGAATCGATGCATCGCTGGCTCGACCGGGTGCCTGGCGGATTGGTGATCGCCAATATCCTGGCCTGCGGCCTGTTTTCGGCGATCTGCGGCTCGAGCCCGGCCACCGCCGCGGCGATCGGCAAGCCCGGCGTGCCGGAGATGCTCAAACGCGGCGTGCCGGCAGGGCTGGCTACCGGGTCAATCTGCGCCGGCGGCACGCTGGGCATCCTGATTCCGCCGTCGATCACGATGATTCTGTACGGCCTGGCCACCGAAACCTCGATCGGGCGGCTGTTCCTGGCCGGCGTGGTGCCCGGGATCATGCTGGTCGCGATGTTCTCGATCTACGCGTGGTTATCGACCATCCGCCACCAGCGCAGCCTGCCGGCAACCCTCGAGCCGCCGGTGCGCTACACGCTGGCCCAGAAAATGGAAGGGCTTAGCCGGGTGTCCCCGTTCCTGGCGATCGTCGTTGCGATCGCGTACGCGATGTACGGTGGCATCGCCACCCCGTCGGAGGTCGCGGCGATCTCGGCGGCCCTCGCGCTCGCGCTGGTGATGGTGATCTACCGGGCGTGGCGCGTGAGAGACCAATGGCAGATCTTTCGCGAGACGCTGCGCGAATCGACGATGATTCTGATGATCATCGGCGCGGCGGCGATCTTTTCGTACATGATGTCGCTGCTGTATGTGACGCAGACCGCTGCGCAGGCGCTGGTCGACCTGAACCTGTCGCCATGGATGCTGTTGCTGGCGATCAACGTGTTCCTGCTGGTCGCCGGCTGCTTTCTGCCACCGGTGGCCATCATCCTGATGGTAATGCCGGTACTCACGCCAGTGCTCGAGGCCAGCAACTTCGACCTGATCTGGTTTGCGGTGGTGCTCACCGTCAATCTGGAGGTCGGCCTGATTACGCCACCGGTTGGGCTAAACCTGTACGTACTCAAGGGCGTCGCGCCACAGGTGCCACTGACCAAGGTGCTGTCCGGCTCGATGCCCTTCGTACTGATCATGTTCCTGCAGATCGTGCTGCTGGCGATCTTCCCCGAGATCGCGCTGTGGCTGCCGAACATGGCGATGGGGGCTGGCTAAGGACCGCCAGTCCAAGCCAGCGCTCGCCGCAGGCATTTCCTGCGCGCGGGCGACAGCCCTGCACGCCTGTCAGCGGCTTGCCCCGGCATGCCGAGTCGGCGTGCTATCCGTAGTCGGCTTGCGCCGGGTGTTCTCCCAAGCCTTTGTCCGATAATCGGAATGCCAGGCGACGTGCCGGCCGGTTTACGCGCTAAGTTCCAGGCTCGGCGCGTTGCAGCCAGCTTGTGCGCCGGACCAATCATCCATTCCAGCTTCAGGACAGTTCCATGCAAGAAAATGCTTCCTCTCCGATGCTCGACGGCAAAGTCATCGTCGTGACCGGCGCCGGTAACGGTATTGGTCGAGATTTCGCGCTAACCCTGGCAGCCCAAGGCGCCCGGGTCGTCGTCAATGATCTCGGCACCTCGTCCAGCGGCGAAGGTGAAGACGCCGGCCCGGCACAGAAGGTCGTCGACGAGATTCGTGCGGCCGGCGGCACTGCGGTGGCTAGCACCGACAGCGTGGCCGAGTGGCATGCGGCCAATCGCATCATCAAGACCGCGATCGATGCGTTCGGGCGCATCGACGGCGTCATCAACAACGCCGGCATCCTGCGTGACCGCATGTTCTTCAAGATGAACCTGGAGGAGTGGAGCCGGGTCATCGATGTGCACCTGAACGGCAGCTTCTTCGTCGCTCGCGCCGCGTCCAACTACTTCAAGGACCAGGGCAGCGGTTCCTACGTGCACATGACCTCAACGTCCGGGCTGATCGGGAACTTCGGGCAGGCCAACTACTCCGCGGCCAAGCTGGCGATCGTCGGGCTGTCCAAATCGATCGCGCTTGATATGGCGCGCTACAACGTGCGTTCGAACTGCATCTCGCCGTTCGCATGGAGCCGGCTGATCGGTACGATCCCGACCGAAACCCCGGAAGAGCAGGCCCGCGTCGAGCGCATGAAGCGCATGGAGACCGGCAAGATCGCACCGCTCGCGGCTTATCTGATGTCGGATGCAGCGCAGGACGTCAGCGGCCAGATCTTCGGGGTACGTGCCAACGAAATCTTTCTGTTCAACCAGCATCGACCGGTGCGCAGCGTGCATCGCTCCGAGGGCTGGACGCCGCAGAGCGTCGCCGAGCACGCAATGCCGTCGCTGCGCGCCGGCTTCACGCCGCTGCAGCGCTCCGGCGACGTATTCAACTGGGATCCGATCTGATGACCATCGACTATCACAAGCTCAAGAGCTGGTCGTTCGGTGAGGTCGAACAGACTTACACCTGGAAGGACAGTGCGCTCTATGCGCTCGGTGTCGGCTACGGGCACGACCCGATGGATGAGCGCCAGCTGCGCTTCGTCTACGAGGACAGGATGCTCGCCGCGCCGACCATGCCAGTGGTGCTTGCCGGCCCGGGTTTCTGGGTCAAGGATCCGAACTCCGGCGTCGACTGGGTGCGGGTGCTGCATGGTGAACAGAGCCTTTCCCTGCATCGGCCGGTGCCGATCGAAGGCACGCTGATCGGCCGCACCAGCGTAACCGGTCTGGTCGACAAAGGGCGTGACAAGGGCGCGATCATCCGCAGCCAGCGCACCCTGCATGACAAGGCCAGCGGCGAGTTGATCGCGACACTCGAGCAGCTCACGTTCGCGCGAGGCGATGGCGGCTTCTCCGAAATCCCAGGCAACGGCCCAGCCGGCGGCGATCCTCCCCCTGCGGCCAAACCGGTGACCCCGGACAGCGCCCCCGACCTGGTCTGCGACCTGCCCACGATGCCTCAGTCGGCCTTGCTGTACCGGCTGTGCGCTGACCTGAATCCGCTGCACGCCGATCCGGCGGTGGCCAAAGCCGCCGGTTTTGCACGGCCGATTCTGCACGGACTCGCCAGCTATAGCGTTGCCGGGCACGCGATCCTGCGCAGCTGCTGCGACTACGACGCCGCGAAACTGAAATCGATCGGCCTGCGTTTTTCCGGCCCGGTGTTTCCGGGCGAGACGCTACGCACCGAAATCTGGCGCAACGGCAACCGGGTGCAATTCCGTGCCCGGGTGCTGGAGCGTGACGTGATCGTGCTGTCACACGGCATCGCCGAACTGAACGACTGAACCGAACGGAACCCATCAACATGCTCGAGCGCAGGCTCTTCACCGCGGACCATGAGCTGTTCCGCGACACGGTACGCCGCTTCATCGCGGCAGAAATCACCCCTCACCACGACCACTGGGAGGAGCAAGGCTACGTCGATCGCGAGCTGTGGCTCAAGGCTGGACAGGCCGGGCTGCTGTGTCTGACGATGCCGGAGCAATACGGCGGCGCAGGCGCCGACCGGCTCTACAGCACGATCATGATCGAGGAGGCAGCACGGGCCGGCGTCTCCGGACCCGGGTTCTCGCTGCACTCCGAGATCGTCGCGCCTTATTTGATGCGCTATGGCACCGAGGAACAGAAGCAGCGCTACCTGCCTCGGATGGCCGCAGGCGAGACCATCGCCGCGATCGCGATGACCGAGCCGGGCGCAGGCTCGGATCTACAGGCGATTCGCACGACCGCGCGCCGGGACGGCGACCACTATGTGATCAATGGCTCCAAGACCTACATCACCAATGGCTACAACTGCGACCTGGTGGTGCTGGTGGCCAAGACCAACCCGGAGCTGGGCGCCAAGGGCACCAGCCTGATCTTGGTCGAGACCGGGACCGAGGGTTTTCGCAAGGGCAAGCGCCTGAAGAAACTGGGGCTGAAAGCGCAGGACACCTCAGAGCTGTTCTTCGACGATGTGCGCGTTCCGGCGTCCAATCTGCTGGGTCGCGAGGCGTGCTGACTACTGACGACACCATTCTTGGTTCATCCGAAGGGATAGAATCTATGGGTG
>JALRBB010000157.1 GCA_023257915.1 Quisquiliibacterium sp.
GACGGATGACGGACCTGGTCGCTTTCTATCGCGCTGGTCTCGCCGAAAGGCCGAGCATCGCGAAGGTCGCACGCCCGAGCAGCAGGCCGCGCGACCGGAGCCGGCCGCGCTGCTTGCGAACCAAACCGCTGATTTGGCTGGGCAGCAGTCAGATTCAGCGCGCGAGCCTTCCGCTCTGACCTCGACAGCCACGGAATCCGACACTTCGCAGCAGGAGCAACTCCCTGCGATCGAGGAATTGACAGCCGAATCGGATTTTCGGCCGTTCATGAAGGACGATGTCGATCCGTCAACCCGTCATGCAGCATTGCAGCGCTTGTTTGCGGATCCGCATTTCAATCGGATTTGCGATATGGATATCGACATCGAAGATTTCGGGAAATTTGAGCCGATTCCACCCGCAATGCTGAGCATGATGGATTCAGCACGCAGTCTCGGGTTCTTTTCTGAGGAAGACGATTCCGAAACGCCTGGTGTGAAGCAGACAACTACCGAGGCTGATCTCACACAAGCGGATGCGAAGCCGGCGCCGGCTGACGACAAACCAGGTACCCTCACGGACAGTGCTGCACTGCAACAAATCCCTGTTGGCGATGCATCCGATTTGACCAACTCGGCGAATCAATCGCTGTCAGGAGTCAGTGACGACAAGGTCGATGCAGCGCGAACGTCGCATCACGGCGGGCCAAAGACCTGATCGCGTCGACCGTTCAAGGTGCTTGTCGCACCGATTACGGCTCGAGCGTGCTGCGGGTGGTTTGGACAAGAGTGAACGCGATGTACCCGAATACCATAGCGACGCACTGGGTTGTCGCGCTGCTTACCAGCTAAAGTGCAGTAGACTCCGCGGGCGTTCGGAAACTGATTCCGGACTCTATAAAAAGAATCGACTAGTTCGTGGCGGAGACTCGCTTTATCGGGTGTAGTTGCAACGGAACCTCGCAAATCGATGGTTTCGACGGGGGCGGCGTGCCTTCGGGCATCGGGCTTATCGTCGACGCACCTGCCCGGGAGTTGTGCCGGCGAGAGCTTGCTCGATTCACCGACGCGCTCGACGATGATGCGCAGTTGTTGGTCGGTTGCACACAAGAGCAATCCCTGTTTTCCGAAATCGCATCGACACGCACGCTGGTCGCTCCGGTGCGCTTTGTGAATTTGCGTGAGCGTGCGGGATGGGGCGCTGAGGCTCAGGCTGCCACCCCCAAGATCAGTGCGTTGGTGGCCATGGCCGCCGCGGCTGTCACGGACCCGGTTCCGGCAGTCTCTTATCTGTCGAAAGGGCGCACACTGGTCGTCGGCGATGGGCAGGCCGCGATCGATTGGGCAATGAGCCTGTCGGCGCAGCTCGATGTCTCGCTGTTGCTCGTCGGTGCCCGCGACGCGGTGCTGCCTGCCGAGCACACGTTTCCGGTGTTTTCCGGCGGGGATTTGAAGCTAACTGGCTGGCTCGGAGCCTTTGAGGCTCGGTGGTCGCAGCAAAATCCAATTGACCTGGATGCATGCGTGCGCTGTGGTGCCTGCGTCTCTGCCTGTCCGGAACAGGCGATCGACGCAAGTTTTCAGATCGACATGACGCGTTGCTCCGGCCATCGTGACTGCGTGACCGCATGCGCCCAGGTCGGTGCTATTGACTTTAGTCGAGCAGATTTCTTACGCAGCGAGTCTTTCGATCTGGTGTTTGATCTTCGGGATTCGCCCGCGTTTTCGCAGCCCGATCGGCCGCCTGGCTACTTTTTCCCGGGACGTGATCCCATCCAGCGGGCCCGCCAGGCCCTCGAACTCGCGCAATCCATTGGCGAGTTCGAAAAGCCGCGCTACTTCCGATACAACGCCAAAATCTGCTCGCATCAGCGTAACCGCATCGATGCATGCAGTCGCTGTATCGAGGTCTGTTCCACGTCGGCAATTTCAGCCGATGGCGACGGCATCAAGGTCAATCCGCATCTGTGCCAGGGCTGTGGTGGCTGCGCCACCGTGTGCCCGAGCGGCGCGATTTCGCATGTGGTTCCAAGCGTTTCAGAACTTGGTCGGCGTCTACGAAACGGTTTGTCCGCCTTCCGTGGAGCAGGTGGCCGTGATGCTGTCCTGCTCTTCCATGATGAGCGAAGCGGTCGGCGAATGCTCGATGAACTCGGGCGCGGCAAACTCATTGCGGCGGGAGTTGCGACACACGAGCCTGGGGTGCGTGGCCTGCCGGCGCGCGTGATACCGGTCGAGATTTCGCATGTTGCCTCGGTTGGAATCGATCTTGCCCTTTGCGCATTTGCCTACGGAGCGAGTCGCGTGATTGTGCTGTCCGGGTCGGATGTTGCTTCGGGCTATGGTGACGCGCAGCAGTTTCAGTTTGGCCTGGCCAATACGCTGCTCGGCGCAATTGGTTATCAGGGCGCGCCCTTCGAGATTTTGCGGGTTCGTGATGCGCTGGAGCTGGAAACCGCATTGCATGCGGCGCACAAGGTCGATGCGGTCGAGGTACCCGCCAGTTTTGCGATGCCCGACGAAAAGCGGCGAGCAGTCGAACTCGCGATTGATCATCTTGCCAAGCAAGCAACGAAAGCCGGAGTCAGCATTCCGGGGCATGTTGCATTGCCGGCTGGTGCTCCGTTCGGGGAAATCGTTGTGGATGCGGCCGCCTGCACGATGTGCAAGGCCTGCGTCGGAGCCTGCCCGCAAAGCGCGTTGCTCGATAGTCCAGAGCATCCGCAACTTCGGTTCATCGAACGCAACTGTGTGCAGTGTGGTCTGTGCGTGAAGACCTGTCCCGAGAATGCGATCAGCCTTGCGCCTCGATACCTGTTGTCGGAGCAGGCCCGTTCGCCGGTTGTTGTTCATGAAGCGCAGCCGTTTCATTGCGTGGCCTGCGGTAAGCCTTTCGGCACTAAACGGATGGTCGAGAACATGGTCGAACGGCTCTCGGGCCATTCGATGTTTTCAGGGCCGGGGACCAGGCGGCTGCAAATGTGCTCGGACTGCCGTGTTGTCGACATGTTCGACAACAAGGACGAGATCACGATCTTCGACGTGACGAGGAAGGGTTGATCATGCAGACCGTGTCGGTGAGCAGGCAGCCATCCGAAGCACCACTCGATCCTCAAGAGCAGGCTCGCGCCGACTGGTATGGGCTGCTTGCGGCGCTGTTTCAGCAGCCCCCGAGCGCGGAATTGCTAAAGCAAATTGCGTCGGCGCCCAGCGATACGAGCACCGCACTCGGACGCGAATTCTCTGAATTGGTTCAGGCTTGTGCGCTTGCCGAGCATGCGGTGATTCGACAGGAGTTCGATACGGTATTCCTCGGCGTTGGCCGCCCGGAGGTGTTCCTGCAGGCGTCGTACTACCTGACGGGTTTTCTGCACGAACGACCTTTGTCGAGTTTGCGCGAACGTATGGCGGGCCTTGGTGTCGCTCGGGGCGGCGATTTGTCGCTGACCGAGGATCATTTTGGTGTTTTGTGTGAATTGATGCGATTTTTGATTGCTGCAGAAAATTCTGCCCCTGCAGGTGTTGCGGCGCAGCAGGAAATATTTGGTGAGTACATTGCGCCGTGCTTTGAGGCATTGTGCGATGCGATTGAGAACAGCGAGTCCGGCAATTTTTATCGTCAGGTCGGCCGTCTTGCCAA
>JALRBB010000248.1 GCA_023257915.1 Quisquiliibacterium sp.
ACCTTGTGCGGCATCGTCGACGACCCGACCTCGCCTTCCTTGAGCCGCTGCCGGAAGAAACCGAGCGAGATGTAGCCCCAGAGGTCGCGGTCGAGGTCGAGCAGCACCGTGTTGATGCGCGCCAGCGCATCGAAGTACTCGGCCATGTAGTCATGCGGCTCGATCTGGATCGTGTGCGGATTGAACACCAACCCGAGCGACTCGACGACGCCACGGGAGAATGCCTCCCAGTCGACCTCCGGATACGCCGACAAGTGGGCGTTGTAATTGCCGACCGCACCGTTCATCTTGGCAAGGATCTCGACGCCGGCCAGGCGCTCGCGGGCGCGGCGCAGGCGCACAACAAAGTTGGCGATCTCCTTGCCGACGGTGGTCGGAGATGCCGGCTGGCCGTGCGTGCGCGACAGCATCGGCACATCGGCCAACTCGTGCGCGAGCCCGCGCAGCTTGTCGATCACCGGATCCAGCCCCGGCAGCAACACCTGCTCGCGCGCCGCCGACAGCATCAGCGCATGCGAGGTGTTGTTGATGTCTTCGGAGGTGCAGGCGAAATGGATGAACTCCGACGCCCGGACCAGTTCGGGGATCCCGGCAACCGACTCCTTCAGGAAGTACTCGACCGCCTTCACGTCATGATTGGTGACCCGCTCGATTTCCTTGATCCGGGCAGCCTGTTCAAGCCCGAAGCTGTCGACAATGCCGCGCAGGAAATCGCGCGACTGCGGCGAGAAAGCCGGCAGTTCAGGCAATCCGGCCGCAGACAGCGCGAGCAACCAGTTGACTTCAACCGTCACGCGCTGGCGCATGAAGGCGGCTTCCGACATCAGGTCGCGAAGCGGAGCAAGGCGGGCGGCGTAGCGGCCGTCCAAGGGAGAAATGGCGGTCAGGGCAGGATCTTCCATGCGCGAATGCTAGCATTCCGGCGCCTTTTCCCGGCCGGGCGCACCGCTCCTTACCCCGTGCCGCCGGATGGGTCGCCGCGTGTTGCATCGCATCGACAGGCAACGCCGATCGGTCGGCACTTCGCTATACTCAAACGACCTGACTTCCCGGCAGTTGCACATGAAGCTTCTCGGCTCTGACACCAGTCCCTACGTCCGCAAGGTAAAAATCGTCCTGGCGGAAAAGAAAATCGACTATCAGTACCAGCTCGAAGACGTCTTTTCTCCCGAATCCGGGCTCCAGAAATTCAATCCGCTGGGCAAGGTCCCCTGCCTGCTGACCGATGACGGCGGCACGCTTTTCGATTCGCGTGTGATCGTCGAGTATCTGGACAACCTGACGCCGGTTCACCGGCTGATTCCGCCTTCGGGACGAGAGCGGGCCGCGGTCCGATGCTGGGAAGCGCTTGCTGACGGTCTGCTCGATGCGGCGCTGCTGGTGCGCATGGAATCAAGCTTTCGTGAAGAATCCGAACGCTCGCCAAAATGGATTGCCCGACAGATGGGCAAGATCGAGGCAGCCCTCGCGACGATGTCGCAAGGTCTGGGCGAGCAACAATGGTGCTGCGACGGCAAGTTCACGCTGGCGGATATCGCGACCGGATGCGCTCTAGGCTACCTCGACTTCCGCTTCCCGCAAATGAACTGGCGCTCCCAGTACCCCAACCTGGCCGACCTGTCCGATCGGCTGGGCGCGCGCCAGCCGTTCATCGAGACCAAGCCAGCCTGAGCTTGATCCAGGCTCAGGCCTGGGCGGCGTGGATGATGCCGCCACCCAGGCAGACCTCTGCCTGATAGAGCACCGCGGATTGGCCGGGCGTGACCGCCCATTGCGGCTCATCGAACGCCAGCGAGAAGCCATCAGACGCCTGCGCGAACAGCCGACAGTGCGCATCGCTTTGCCGATAGCGGGTCTTGGCTCCGAGTGTCGCTACCCCGCCTGGTGAGACCTCCGATGGCGCCGTGCCCGCGATCCAGTGCACCGCCTTCGCATCAAGGGTGCGCGCCAGCAGCCAGGGGTGATCATGGCCTTGCACCACATAGAGCGCATTGGCGTCGAGATCCTTGCGGGCCACGTACCAGGGTTCCCCGCTGCCGTCTCGGCTACCACCCAGCCCGATGCCCTTGCGCTGCCCCAGAGTGTAGAACGACAAACCCACATGCTCGCCGAGCCGCCGTCCGTTTTCATCGAGAATCGGCCCGGGTTTCATCGGCAGATAGCGGTTCAGGAACTCTCGGAATGGGCGCTCGCCAATAAAGCAGATACCGGTGGAATCGCGCTTGGCCGCGTTGGGTAGCCCGATCCGATGCGCAATCTCGCGCACCTGACGCTTGTGCAGATGACCGACCGGAAACATCGCCCTCGCCAGCTGGGCCTGCGAGAGTCGGTGTAGAAAATAGCTCTGGTCCTTGCCGGGATCGACCCCCCTGAGCAGCTGATGATGCAGCCCCTGGTCGTCGACAGCACAGTGGATTCGCGCATAGTGACCGGTAGCAATCAGCTCACCGCCCAGTCGCATCGCATGATCCAGGAACGCCTTGAACTTGATCTCGGCGTTGCACAGCACGTCCGGGTTCGGCGTACGTCCGGCCGAATACTCGCGAAGAAACTCGGCAAATACCCGGTCCTTGTACTCGGCCGCAAAATTGACCGCCTCGATGTCGACGCCAAGCACCTCGGCGGCACTGACCGCATCGATCAGGTCCTGGCGGGTCGAGCAGTATTCAGCGTCGTCGTCATCTTCCCAGTTCTTCATGAACAGGCCGGTGACCTGATAGCCGCGTTGCTTGAGCAACCATGCGCTGACGGAGGAATCGACCCCGCCGGACAGTCCGACGACGATCCGGCGGCCGTCGCCCGCGGGGATGGCAGCGAGCAGCTCGTTGAGCCGCGTGTCAACGGTTTCGATCGAGGCCATCGAGACAACTCGGGTGGGTGAAGATCATATCCAGCGGGTAGCGCCGCCCGGCACAGTAGTCGTCGATCGTGCGCATCACGAGCGGGCTGCGATGCCTTGCACCTCGCTCGCGCACCTCGTCGGCGCTCAGCCAGAGGGTCCGCACGATCCCCTCGTCCAGTGCACGACCAGGCTCCTCGCCAAGCAAGTCGCAGACGAATGCGAATCGCATGTATGTGACGTCGGTGCCATCGGCCTGGCTAACGTAGCGACTCATGTAGATGCCCACGCAGGCGCTGGGCTCGACCCGGTGCGCAGTCTCTTCGAGCGTTTCACGACCGACCGCCTGCAACAGGCTTTCGCCAGGATCGAGATGGCCGGCGGGCTGATTGAGTCGCAAGCCATCCCGGGTATGTTCCTCGACGAGCAGGAAACGGCCGTCGCGTTCAACGACAGCGGCAACGGTCACGCTTGGTTTCCAGATCGACATCAGCTCGGTGTTCCTGCAGGTTCGAACGCGTATCGTCGTATGATACCGGCCGTAATCAAGAATAAATTTGCACGGGAGGCTCCATGCTGATCGGGATTCCGGCCGAAAGCCGGCCCGGCGAGTCGCGGGTTGCCGCGACTGCCGAAACGGTCAAGAAACTCGTCGCGGCCAAGCACGAGGTCCTCGTTGAGAGCGGTGCAGGCGTGCGCGCTGCCCAAACTGACGAGGCCCTTGCGCAGGCCGGGGCGACGATCGTTGATCGGGCGCAGGCGTTCGGTGCGCAGATGGTGCTCAAAGTACGCGCCCCTCAGGCCGAAGAACTTGCACTGTTCTCATCCGGTGCGGTGCTGGTGGGCATGCTCGAGCCCTTCAATGCCGACGGGATTGCCGCCATAAACCAGGCGGGGCTGACTGCGTTCGCGCTCGAAGCTGCGCCGCGCACCACGCGTGCACAGAGCATGGATGTGCTGTCCTCGCAGGCCAACATTGCCGGCTACAAGGCCGTCCTGCTCGCCTCGGCGGAGTACGGACGCATGATGCCCATGATGATGACCGCAGCCGGTACCGTGAAGGCTGCCCGGGTGCTGATCCTGGGCGCGGGCGTCGCCGGCCTGCAGGCAATCGCCACCGCCAAGCGGCTAGGTGCTGTCGTCGAGGCGTCTGACGTGCGGCCAGCCGTCAAGGAGCAGATCGAATCGCTGGGCGCCAAGTTCGTCGACGTTCCGTACGAAACCGACGAAGAACGCGAGATTGCCCAGGGGGCTGGCGGCTACGCCCGACCGATGCCGGCGTCCTGGATGCAGCGCCAGGCGGACGAGGTCGCCAAGCGCATCAAGACCTCTGACATCGTCATCACGACCGCACTGATTCCCGGGCGCAAGGCGCCGGTGCTGGTCAGCGAGGACATGGTTCGCTCGATGCGGCCGGGCTCGGTCGTGCTCGACATGGCTGTCGAACAGGGCGGCAACTGCGAGATCAGCGAAGCGGGGCACACGGTCATCAAGCACGGCGTTCACATCATCGGCCAGCCGAACCTGCCGGCCACGGTCCCTGCCGACTCGTCGGCGCTGTATGCGCGAAACGTGATCGACTTCCTGAAGCTGCTGTTCGATGCTGACGGCAACTTCCTGATCAATCGTGAAGACGACATCGTTGCCGCCTGCCTGATGTGCGCGAACGGCGAGCTCGTTCGCAAGAACGCCTGACCGGGCAAAGACTAGGAGAGTTCTTCCATGGAATCGATCAGCCCGACCGTGATCAATCTGATCATCTTCGTACTCGCGATCTATGTCGGCTACCACGTCGTCTGGAACGTGACGCCCGCGCTGCACACACCGCTGATGTCCGTAACCAACGCGATCTCGGCGATCGTCATCGTCGGCGCGATGCTGGCCGCTGCGCTCACCGAAACCGGGCTGGGCAAGGCAATGGGCGTGCTTGCGGTCGCGCTGGCGGCGGTCAATGTCTTCGGCGGCTTCCTGGTCACGCGACGCATGCTCGAGATGTTCAAGAAAAAGGAGCCGCGCGCGGGCTCCGCCAAGCACTGAGCACGGAGACGATCGATGAACTTCAGCCTGAACGTCGTCATCTTGCTGTACCTGGTCGCCTCGATCTGCTTCATCCAGGCGCTCAAGGGGCTTTCTCATCCGACCACCTCGAGGGCCGGCAACGCCTTCGGCATGATCGGCATGACGATCGCGATCCTGACCACGGTCGCCTTGATCTTCAAGCTCGCACCGCAGGCGGCTGCGGGCGGAATCGTCTGGGTGCTGGTGGGCCTGGTCATCGGCGGCGGCATCGGTGCCACCATGGCCAACAAGGTCGAAATGACCAAGATGCCCGAGCTGGTTGCCTTCATGCACTCGATGATCGGCCTGGCCGCGGTGTTCATCGCGATCGCCGCGGTTGCCGAGCCCTGGGCGTTCAACATCGTCGCCAAGGGCGAGCCGATCCCGGTCGGCAACAAGATCGAGCTGTTCATCGGCACCTTCGTTGGCGCGATCACGTTCTCCGGTTCGGTGATCGCGTTCGGCAAGCTCTCTGGCAAGTACAAATTCCGCTTGTTTCAGGGTGCACCAGTGGTGTTTGCCGGCCAGCACATGCTGAACCTGATCCTGGGTATCGCGATGTTCGGCTTTGGCATCTGGTTCGTGGCCACCCAGCAGTGGATGCCATTCGCCGTGATGCTCGCGATCGCATTCGTGCTTGGCGTGCTGATCATCATTCCGATCGGCGGCGCCGACATGCCGGTGGTGGTATCGATGCTGAACAGCTACTCCGGCTGGGCGGCGGCCGGCATCGGCTTTTCGCTGAACAACAGCATGTTGATCATCGCCGGATCGCTGGTCGGCTCGTCAGGCGCCATCCTGTCGTACATCATGTGTAAGGCGATGAACCGGTCGTTCTTCAATGTGATCCTGGGCGGCTTCGGTGGCGACACCGCAACTGCGGTAGCGGCCGGCAGCCAGACGCAACGGCCGGTCAAGACCGGTTCGGCCGACGACGCGGCATTCCTGATGGGCAACGCCGAAACCGTGATCATCGTGCCTGGCTACGGTCTGGCGGTAGCACGTGCGCAGCACCCGCTCAAAGAACTCGCCGACAAGCTGATCGAAAAGGGCATCGCGGTGAAGTATGCGATCCACCCGGTCGCCGGCCGGATGCCGGGCCACATGAACGTGCTGCTCGCCGAGGCTGAAGTCCCCTACGACCAGGTCTTCGAAATGGAGGACATCAACTCCGAGTTCGGCGACACCGACGTCGTGCTGGTGCTGGGCGCCAACGACGTGGTCAACCCGGCCGCCAAGGACCCGAAGTCGCCGATTGCCGGCATGCCGATCCTG